>CAYFTD010000359.1:0-11620 GCA_964345915.1 uncultured archaeon | reverse complement strand
AATCAATGCTACCTTGTCTTTGACTATTAGACGGAGTTCTTTCGCCACCATATTTCGAATGCGTCGTGACGGTTTTGTGAATACCTCCGCCATCTCGAATCCCTCGTTTTCTTGACGTTTGGGAAAGTGTCAGGCTTCTCTAGTTCTGCTATCGTCGTTCAAGTCCTCTAAAGTGTGCTATTAAGGATTGAGTATCTATACTTCAGAAAGAGGTCAGAAGGAGCATCTACATGATAGATTAATAGCCTAACATGGCCAGCATTTGTCCAGTCTGGATACGGGCAGCCATGAAAGGATGAAACCGCTCATGTTGGAGTACCTCGATAGTGTCAATCTAGAACGCCTCAAGAGAGTCGCGAGAAACAACAGAGTGGCTATCCCGGATGATGTGGGAATTGAAGCATCGGAAGCAGCTTATCAGCTCCGAACCGGCTTGAATGGCAAAGTATACTCTAAAGCAGAACCTTGGATGCTCCCCAACTGGGCCATCCAGAGGTCTAGGAAGGAGAAGATAGCGGAGACCGATTTTGCCAATGACCAGCACAGGAATTGGACGCCAGTGGGGAGAGTTGGTGGACGCAGATTCGGTGTCGTCGATTCATCTGGACTCCTCACAGTACTGCCAGAGTGTGGCTCCCTGGACTTCTGGATACAGAATGGTGATCAAATCTTCTATCCTGCACTGGCGGATAGAGATGGCCCGAGGCTGGAATTGGTTTCACGTGAGGATCAGATGTTCGAGTGGAGGTTCATTCAGGATCCTGTTGAATTCACGCGTTTGATATACCATGTGTGCAATGGTGAGCACGAATACATATACAATGAGGTCTTGGTGAAAAACCACTCTCTGAAAGACACCAGCATCTCGTTCTATGTGGTTGTCAGGCCTATGTCCGCCAGAGGGGTGGAACCAATAGAACATCTAGAGTTCGACGGCGAGAACAGGTATCTGTACACAAACGGAACTCTGGCCTTGGTATTTGACAAGCAGCCCAATACTCTAGTTATGTCCACATCTGACAACATCAACCTTCCAGAAACGTTGCCCAAGGAAACAGCTAGGCTCGATCGGGACTTCAGTGCGGCCAAGGGGTTGGCGACAGCGATTCTACGATACGATGTGCGACTTGCTCCGGCCGCGTCGAAGAGGCTCTTCTTCACAAGCCCTCTGTCACCAATTGAGAAAGGTGGGGACTTTCCTGTGTTTCGTCCCAGTCCACGGGCTAGGGATGAAAGTGTCGGGAGCTGGTTCGATTTCTCTGAAGGAACCACAAGCTTCGCATTTCCCGACAGAAGTCTTAACCCTGCAGTGGCGCAGGCGAAGGCATCCCTCGCAACTCAGGCTTCATCCTTTGTATTGCCTGAAGACAAATCGCTCTTCATTCTTGATTGGCCAGAGAAAGCGCGCGTTCTTTTGGCTCTGTCTTCTATTGGCAGCTTCGAACTCGCAAGAGCTCTCTCCGTCGGTGTTGCCGGCATTGTTGCAGACAGGGTGGAGGAGTTTGAGCATCTAAGTATAAGTCCCATACTCTGGAGCTTGCTCCAGTATCATGCCTATTCTTGGGATGATGCCTACCTTCGAGGGATAGGTCCGATGGTCGGCCATCTTGTTCGCGTCATAGGTAGAGAACTTGAAACGGAGATCAGCAGACTAGAGCCTCCAAAGGCGGAGGTGTCAACTGCTGTCGGTCCTCAGGAGGATGTACCCGGAAGCTACTTGGGAGTCAACGAGATTGCAGCAGCAAGCCAGCATCTCGATGATGAACCGAGTCTGGAAGCAGTTGAAGAAGAAGAGCCGCGAAAGCGAAACTGTTTGGAGGTAATCCATGCCTTATGGAATATCGCAGCTCTCAAAGCCGGATTTGGTACCTGCAAAACACTCGGTGATGAAAAAGGGCTTAGGTCCTTGGAGGAATCCTTGGATAGATACGAGTCTGTAGTTGAAGCCTACGCAGAATCCTTGACTGAGGAAGAAGAGTTGTTCTCGTCAAATATCGGTCAGATGCAGGCGTTGGAACTCGTGACAACAGCCTCATTCTTGAGGATGCGCATCACCGACTCAAAGCTCTTTGAGGCAGCAATGGGTTCAGTGGCCGAGCATCTCATCTCGAGCAATCTTGTTAAGGTCCTGGAGCCCACTATTAGATTCTCAGGACACCTCGGGCTCAGACTTGGCCAGCACTACGCGCAGCAGAAGTTCGAGCATGAAGTCGAGCAATTCCTGAAACGAACGCTCGAGTTCATCGATACTTTCGACAACATCCCAGAGTTCGTTAATCCCAGAACTGGTGGGGGTAGCTACGGGAGCGGCTGCAGCATCAGGGCCGCCACCGATCTACTGTTGCTTGTCAGAGAGATGATTGCGCAAAAGGATGGTGACAACCTGGTCATACTTCCAGCAATACCAGACTCTTGGTACACTTCGAGCATCTCACTGACAGTGCAGAACCTCCCTACGACACTGGGAGAAGCCGATATTGAAGTGGGTGTGTCTAAAAACCAGCATCAGATAGAGGTCAGAATGAAGAATCTTCCTCAGGAGCTTGTTGTCCACGTGCCAACTCTCTTTGCGCTACCCATGATCAAGGCATTTGGCGGTGGAATCGTTGAGCGCTTCAAGGATGCACAGTCGCCGTATGTCAGAGTCGTACCTCTCTCCAACACTTTCGTAGCAACATTTCACCGCTAAGTGTGGTTTCAGCCGGAATATTGGCCCAGGAACACCCATTTCCGGTGATTCAGTGATTTCTCATCGTATAGAAAAGACCTTTACACTGGTCCTTCTCGGGAACAGTGACACTGAGATTGAAAACTGCACACATGGTGACAGACACTTGAGTGATGTTTACACTTCTGATGTTCTTGTAGTCGGATCTGGTCTCTCAGGACTCCTCTTCTCGCTTAAGGCGGCTGAAAGCGTGAAGGTGAATCTAATAACTAAGGGTCTGATGTCAGAAGGTGCCACCTCACGCGCCCAAGGAGGAATCGCGGCGGTCGTTTCGCCGGAGGACTCTTTCGAATCTCACATCGAGGACACAATACGAGTTGGGGCTGGCTTGTGTCATCCAAAAGTGGCTGAGTCCTTTGTTCGCTCAGGTCCTGAGAGAATTCAAGAGCTTGTAGACCTTGGTGTTGAATTCAGTCAGAACGATGATTATGATGCGTACGATCTAACATTGGAGGGAGGTCATAGCCATCGCCGTGTTCTCCACGTCAAAGATCATACAGGAAAGGACATCGCGGATGCCCTCCTGCGCAAAGTGAAGAAGACAAAGAATGTTGAGATTCTTGAAAAACACATGGCAGTGAATCTTTTCGCATCCAACAATAGAGTCCACGGTGCTTATGTGCTTGACAAGGAGACTGGTGAGATCAAGCGGTTTGCTGCCAAAGTTACGGTCTTGGCAACTGGAGGCGCCGGTAGGGTCTTCTTGTACACAAGTAATCCTGACGTCGCTACCGGCGATGGAATTGCGATGGCTTATAGGGCAGGTGCTAGTGTCACAAATCTCGAGTTCATTCAGTTTCATCCGACGTTGCTGTTCCATCCCAAGATACGCTCTTTCTTGATATCCGAGGCCTTGCGGGGCGAAGGCGCGATTCTCATCGATTCAAAAGGAACAAGATTCATGGATGAGTACCATCCGGATGCAGAACTGGCGCCTCGCGACGTGGTAGCGAGAGCTATAGACAATGAGCTGAAGCGGACCGGTGCAGCTCACATGTATCTTGACATTTCATTCAAAGATGCGGACTTCATCAGGAACAGATTCCCTGCAATCTACGAAACCTGCCTGCAAGCAGGGATTGACATCACAAAGGAACCCATCCCCGTTGTCCCTGCAGTTCACTACGTGTGTGGTGGCGTCAAGGTTGATGTCAATGGGAGGACCGACGTAGAAGGGCTTTACGCCATCGGAGAAACTGCTGGAACTGGGTTCCACGGTGCAAACCGCCTCGCATCAAACTCTCTTCTGGAGGCAGCCGTTCTTGCTCATAATGCCGCCCAAACTACCGAGGCAGAAATCAAGCAGGAGATTCCTCGAGTTGAGATTCCTCCCTGGGATCCTGGCGACGCCACAGATCCCGATGAACTAGTCGTCATCTCTCACCTATGGGATGAGGTCCGCAGGCTTATGGTCAACTATGTTGGCATAGTCAGAACGAACAAACGATTGATGCGGGCTCGTGATCGACTCGAATTCCTCAACAAAGAGATTAACACTTTCTACTGGGACTTCAACCTAGTTCCTGATCTTGTGGAGCTTCGGAACATAGCACAGGTTGCAGAATTGATAGTAAGAATGGCACGGATGAGAAAGGAGAGTAGAGGTGCCCATTTCAATAAGGACTTCCCCAATCAGTCGCCAGAAGCCGTGGACACAGTAATGAAGAAGGGATACCAACCAATCAGAGACTGATCCTGTAGAATCTAAGATCAACAGAGCAAGAGCCTTTAGCGGGTCAATTCTTTCGATTGAGGCATCATCAGAGAGTTGGGATTAGTCGTGAGTGTAAGAGTTGTACAACATCAGAATCTCTACAACTTCGTCAAACGGGTAATGATCAAGTGCAACGTTCCCGAAGTCAGTGCCCACTACGTTTCTGACAATCTAGTACTAGCAAATCTAAGAGGCATCGACTCACATGGCGTGGGCCGCGTGAAACGGTACGTGGGTGGTATCAAGGATGGCTACATTAGTCCTGATGCCAAAACCCATATCGTCAAAGAAAACGCCGTGATGGCAAATGTCGATGCTCAAAACGGAGTTGGCCAGTTCGCAGGCGTTTACGGGATGGACTTGGCCATAGACAAGGCTCGATTACAGGGAATAGGTCTAGTCACTGTTCACAACTCCAATCACTATGGATTCGCTGGCTACTATGCTATGAGGGCGCTACACCACGATCTCGTTGGAATCTCTTTGACGAACTCTGAACCGCTAGTTGTGCCAACCTTCGCGAGGGACGCGATACTCGGAACGAACCCGATTTCAATCGCAACACCAGGGTCAAAGAACAAGCCTTGGGTCATGGACTTGGCCACAAGCGTCGTACCCCGAGGCAAACTCGAAGTATACGAGCGTGCAGGAGAGAGGACACCCCATGGTTGGGCGACCGATGAGAAGGGGCAAAGTACCGATGATCCATCAAGGGTCTTGAACAATGTGCTACATGGATATGGGGGCGGGATTCTTCCTCTGGGTGGAGAAGGAGAGCTCCATGGAGGCCACAAGGGCTATGGTCTCTCGATGATGGTTGATGTTCTCAGTGGAGTGCTATCTGGCTCGAACTTTGGACCAGACGTCGTCTTTCGTAGGGACGGGAAAACTAGCCACCCGCGTGTTGGGCATTTCTTTATGGCTCTTGATCCTGCATTCTTCATCGACATCGAGGATTTCAAACGCAGGATGGACGATTACGTTGATCTTCTCCACGAATGCAAGAAGGCCGAAGGATGTCCTAGAGTCTACGTACATGGTGAAAAGGAATTCGAGATCCATGCACTCAGAGAGAAGGAAGGGATTCCTCTGGACGCCAAGACGGTTGAAAGCCTCTTGGGATTCTCAAAGGAGTTCGACGAACCAATCGAGTTTGTCAATTAACTTGAACAGCCGTCATCGCGATGCAGATGCGTCAATGGGTCTGGTCAAGGGGGCATTTCGAGTCCTACTGTTGTAGATGCTCCTTGGGCTCCGCGGCGCCTTCTTGTTGCCCCACCTCCCCTCGTATAGGGCGAAGTTCGTATCATCAAGTGACTTCAGACTATCCTTTGTGTCCCATAGAGGGCCACCGTCTGCAATCTTGTCACACCAGAGTCTTAGGTAGCACTTGGGCTTACTGTCTGCTGAAGGGTAGTTGGCGTGACTACCCAGGGCAACCCATACGTGAATCTGCATTTCTGACAGAGTGGGTGCTTCAGGAGTTAGACGGCCCACTGTCAAATTGTTGGGCTGTGAGCACAGCCTTGCTTCATGATGGTTTGAGAGTAACCAGATTGTAGCTGGTTGATTATCATCAAGCTGATAGAGTCGGATCTCCACATGTTCCCAATCACCAATGTGTTGACCGAGGCCAAGTGGAGCTTCCGGGAATGAGTTGTAATTGTACCAAAACCAGAACTTGAATTGCAGCATATTTGGTTCATGCCAGAACTCGAAGTAGCAAGGTGCGTCCTTTTCCAAGATCGTGGGGCTTAGCTCCTTCCGGAAGCGAGTCCAATCAGACCCATAATTGGCAAACACAACCTCCGCGTCAGATGGGAAGCAACAGTGTTGACCCTCGTCAGGATGAAAGTGCAGGATAGGAGCTAGAAGAGGTGCAAGTGTCACAGGGTCTTCGATGTCGCGTAACATGCGTTTCGATTTCTCTCTTGGTTCCTTATTGTTGTGTCGCAGGAAGTTTGAGCTTGAGCAGAATCGTTTGCAGACCTCTTGGAGCAATTTGTGTGCGAATTGTTCGCTCATTCTCGAGGGTCACCTTTTCGTCCTCAGATGTTGTTTCGTCTGCTCTTGAAGGAAGGGCATCGGCAACGCCGAAACCAAGGTGGACTGTGCACAACTGCTCACTATCCGAAGTATTCCATAGCCTGATTGCCAGTCCATCTCTATCCTCAGTAAGCTTCAACGCTGACAATTCTATGCATTTCGGCTCGATGGAGAGGTAACTGTGCTGATAAGCTCCCGAGCCTTCATCCTCGGGAAGTACGAGATGACAGGTCATGGGTAGGAGATACGACTCAGCTACCGAGACCATTTCCTCAACAGAAACCGATTCGTCATGAGGAGTAATTGCATACTCGAAGGTATGTAGACCCAAACATTGTGCGCCCGGGGTTTCAAGAATCGGTCCAGCTGCATCTCTCCGCGTTTTCAATCCGGTCCGTGCGAGCCATCCAACCGATCTGAGCAATGTCAGAGCAATGGTTCCCCCTTGCTCATCAAGTACCTCAAACTCTAGGAGGCCCTTAGTACATACCATGAGCCCTCTCTTCTTCGACTTGAGGCTCACGAATCTCCTCAGTGGGTACGTGGGAGCTACCGGTTGATACCAGTCAGAATCGTCCACTTTTGGACGAACCGGCCTCTCGATGAGGTCGAAAGTCGTATCCGCAAGAACAGTCTTTGAATCTGTACCACTGGGGAATAGAACTCTCAATCTATGATCATATGCAAGATTGTTGAACTCAGTCGTAACATGTAGAGTAGGACTATCTGCGTGCAGGGTCAGCTCAGTCGTGAACTCACACTGGACGGGCTCGTCAGATCGTTTCTGGTAGCCCGTCGTAGTGTTTGCTGGCAACTCTAGGTCCCCCGATATGAGAAGCGATCCCACCAATGGGCCTGTGTGTCCTGCCTCGATTGTGACTTCCAACTTGTCAGAACGAATGTTCAGTGGCTGTCCTACCGGACTATAGTCATACTCGTCCCCCACGTCTGCACTGTCTTCAAACTCAAGAAGCCCTGAGTAGACCTCGCCTGTTCTTTTGTCAGTAAGGTCGATCGTTCCGTTTGATTTCACTTCGACTCGAACATGATTGTTCTCAATCGAGTCTTCTCTGAACATAACGGCACCCTCGATATTGGTTGTCAGGTCCTCAGAAGAACCCGCAATGTCAAATCGTTTCGTTCCAAGACCTCCTACGCTATCCGCATGTATCGCCAAAGATAGGAATTCCTCACGGTCCGCAATTAGTCGAGCCTTCTCGTCCTTTCTAAGCTGAAGGTCAAGAACCTGAATGGGAACGGACTTGCCTTCATCGTCTCTAAGAAGAGGTATGCCTATCATGGTATCTTTCGCATAGTATTTCCTGGCCCAGACCTCGACTATCTTGTTGGCAGAGTCCACACGTATTCGGTAGGCAGTCGAAAGATGAGGCAGTCTGTCACGGATTTCTGGAAATAGCAAGGAAAGTGCACTGAAATCGAACTCGAACTCTGTGAGAGTTTTGCTCCCGATTTTGATCTCCCTTTCCGCAGAGGGTGACGGGTCGAATCCTTGGTTAATCACGAATTGTATGTGAATCTCATTCTTCGCAGCTTCAAGCGGGGTCTTTGGAGCAAGGTCTATGTTCGAAAGCTGCACATCCGCTAGTCTTGTGAATCTGAAATCCGAGGCGGGCATTTCTAAGGTGACGACATCACTCCTTTCTCGAGGAAGAGGATTGGTGACCATGATTCCTGGTGATTCCGCTGTATGTTCTTGAGAAAGTGTCGAGAGTGCCTTTTCGAGGAGAGAATCTGAAATCTCGTTGATCCACCGGAATCTCTGAACCATATCATCGTGGACTTGGTCTATGCTGCAACCACAGATGTCATCGTGGGGATGGTTCCTCAGAAGGTACTTCCAGGCCATTCGAATCTCATCATCAGGGTACTTTGTTCCAAGGATGTAGGCTACTGAGCACCAAGGTTCCACGATTCGTTCAAGAAGCCTTTGTGTATACTCGTTCATCTGTTTGAGGTAGACCCTTGACGAGTATACTCCCGAGAGTAGATTCTGGTATTTGGAACCTCTGAACTCCCCTCTATATCTCTCCAAACTGCTGTGGTTCTCTCGCAGCCGCTCAACGAACATGGTCATGGTACCGAACTCTATCTTCTTGTCATGTTTACTATTGTAGGCCTCAATCACTCTCGGAACGTGGGGCTGGGGAAGGAGGTGGTCAGAGCCGTTCATCAAGAGTAGCGTTCCTACTCTCGACCAAGGTCTTAGTTGTTCAACGGCGTTCTCAACTACGTTCACAGCATCCTGAATATCCTCGGGCAGTCGTGCAACATTGAAGTAGGACATAGGAAGCCAGTGTGCTAGCACTTCACTTCCGTCAGATGCTTCCCAGATGAACTCTGCACCGAGCTCCTGCATCTCGTTGCCCGCGCCGCGTGCAAAGATCACCGAGTCGTATCCGAATTGGGAGAGTATCATTGGAAGCTGACTTACGTGACCAAAAGGATCAGGGATGTATCCTACCTCCATGACTCGTCCGAACTCTCTCGCTATTCTTCTGCCCAGAAGCAGGTTTCTGATGAGTGCCTCGCCGGACACTAGGAACACATCGGGCAGCACATACCAAGGTCCAACGTCAATTCGACCCTCAATCACGAGATCTCTCAGTCTATCGCGCTGATGAGGGACCATTTCCAAGTAGTCCTCAAGCACCACGGTCTGACCGTCAAAAGTGAACGTCCTGAACTCAGGATCACTCTCCAACACATGAAAGAGTTGATCCATGAGAGCCACAAGTTTGAGTCGAAACTTCTGGAAAGTCAGGTACCAAGCACGATCCCAGTGCGTTTCGCTGATGAGAATGGCTTCAACTTTGCCTTCTGGCATTATGTGCTACCCCTCGTCGGTTGATGAAACTCGATGTCTGCGCCAATATGAATGACTCGAATCTCATTTAGAGATCCTAAATAGACGTCTATTCCTTCATATCTCAATCAAGACCAGCTTGACACGACATCTGAGCCACGCAATCAACATACTTTTCGGTTGCTATATCATCAGACACTTGGTCCATAGGAAGACACTCACAGCCTGGAGTGTCATTCGAAGGTGCGCTTGAGCTTGACTGACTTTCCTGCTGATTCTGCAGAGATAAGAGAAATCGAGATGTTGGCCTACAAAGCGTGGCCACCTAGAGAAATCGTTAGTCTGGGTGGGTGGCTCCTCAGGGCTGACCTAGGCGTCACTCGACGTGCCAATAGTGTCCTGCCGATTGGAGAACCATCGCTAGATCTGGAAGAAGCCATCGGGCACGTTATTGATTTCTATCATAGGCGATCGTTAGTCCCGCGATTTCAGATGACTCAGACAAGTAGTCCAATAGGCCTGGATGAGGCTCTTGATGATGCAGGGTTCCGCTATGAAATGAAGACTTATGTTGAAAGTGCGCCGCTCTCCGAACTCACGAGAGAGGAGGCTGAGCACGAGGTAGAGCTATTCAATCGCCCTACACGAGAGTGGCTCTTGGCCTTTGCCCATGCCGGTGAATTGGAAGGAGAATCAGCACAGGTACGACAGGCGATCATAGAGCGGATTCCCGCAGACAAGCGGTTCGCTTTGACTAGGCTAGATGGTAAGATTGCCGGGGTCTGCGTAGGCGTGCTTGATGGCAAATGGCTAGGACTCTTCGGGCTTGTGACCGAAAAGGAGCATAGGCATAAAGGAATGGCCATCTCACTCAATCGAGAGCTGGCGTCATGGGCTTCAAAGGCGGGTGCAACAATGGCATATCTTCAGGTAGTTGCCGAAAACAAGCCCGCCCTGTCACTCTATCATCGACTCGGATTCAGTATCAGGTACGTATACTGGTATAGACAATTGGTTGAGATGAAATAGGTATACGAGAGGCTAGTGCCATGTAGGGTCCAGCCGCTCGTTCGACTTGCCTGTTCCGTATAAGAACTACAGTTTTCCAATCCAAGCTTCGTAGTCTGACTTAATCTTGGCAGCGTCGTCCGAGTCTCCGAAGTTCGCAGGATCAATTCTCAGACTGTCACCTTCTTGGACAGCCTCAATCACCATCACTCCGGGTGCCTCTATCTTCACGCCCATCTTTCCATCTCTCTCGAAGCGCTCAGTATAGACCAAGTCTGAATTCCTTACTGCTGAGTATATCAGGAAAGCTGTCTTCTGATCGGCAACAGAGCCCGTCGGTTCGATTGCCACAGCAGGCGCTGCCGGCTCAGGTTCAACAGTGGTTGCCACGACGGTAGGCGTTTCGGGTTTAGCAGGTTTCTTCGGAGCGCCTGGCATCGGTTCCGCGGCTTGCATCGCAGGTGGTTCAGCCTTCGCATCATATGCCAAGAACCTGTCTTCGAACTTCCACCTTCGAGTCAACGTTTCCTTGAACCTTGAAATCATTGCGGCGACCTCAGGATCGCTATCATCCTTCTCCAGCATCTCTACGATATGAGCCGACCCCATGCCGATATTGGTGGTTCCAATCTTGTAGCCAGACTTTCGCAGACTCTTTCCCAGCCGCAGAGCGTGCATTCTTGTGGGCATGTCTACAGCTCGTCCGATGAACACCCATGTTGTATCGCTGATCTCATCAAGAACAATGATGGCCTTGTCGGCACTCACTTGTGATGTGTCCAACACCAGTGGCGATATCTCACCGGATTCATCTTGCAGCATCAGCATGAAGGGCTTTCTTGATAGGCCTTTTCGTGAAATCCCAGGTACCTCCTATTTTGTTGGTCCCAGGCACCACTAGGTTCACTCCTTTTTAACAAATACTCGGACAGACTCTGGCCGCAGAAACCTTTGAGTCAGCCGTAATAGAATCTTCACAATGCGGCTCGTTTCCGGTGTACAGATGTCACTGACTCTCGCAACCCTTCAGCGGTCCATAGCCCAGATAGTTCAATCCGACCACTGTCGATCTGGCCTGCGAAAGTAGTATATCATGTTATGACCTATTCGAATACGTTCGAGAGACCTTAATATAGGATAATTGATGCTAATAATTCGCCCTTATCCCAATATGGGATACTGGCTGGGACCAAAAGAACGAAGGGGTGACAGCAGTGAACAATAGGACACTTTCACCCGTTCCCTGCCCTGTGTGTCGAGCAGTTGTGGACGGAGTCACAGTGCAAGAAGGGTCGATACG
>CAYFTD010000358.1:0-8639 GCA_964345915.1 uncultured archaeon | reverse complement strand
ATGTAACCGACCATTCTGTTTCTTCTCTTGATTTCGCTGGAGAGGTCCGGATCTCCCTCCACATCAAGACAGAATGGTTCAATGGGTTCTTGCATGATAATGATGTCCTTTATGTTGTTGTTTCTCTCTAATGTGATGTGACGGATAGAACTCGTCTTCACCATGAAGTTCTATTAATTTACATATACTGTCGGTCATTTAGAATATTAAACTGCCAAGTCGGCGATGGAAGGGTCATTTTAATCCTGTCATTGCGGTTTCCCTCAATCTCAGTACAGGTTTGGAATTGTCAATTGACTTTGCGAACAGTGGAATGTCTTACAACATCTTTCACTTACCATGGCTATGACTTAGGTATCATCCTGCGCTGAGATAATATCCACACTTCATAGACGAAAGATACATCTTGCAGGATTGCAGACTTTCACTTCGATGACGAGAATAGAGGAAAGACGAGACGTTGTTCATGAGGTTCAAGATTAAGTTTTGAGTTGAAATGAGGACAAACCTAATGGTGGCTGGGATGGACCGTGATTCAACACGTATAGTTCGTGCAGTCGTGAAGCTGAGAGATGCACTCGCGAATAGTCTTGCAACAGAAGGACTTCCCATTGCAGCCGCGAACCTCATCATTAAGCGTTTCTTCTTCCTTAGAATAGTATCAGCTATTGGACTCCTACGAGGCGAAATGCTATCTGAGGGGTTGTCATGTTGGAGTTTGTCAAGTCACGTCAAGTCCCTAATACTCGGGAGAACCCAAACCAAGAAACTGACTAGTCTGAAGCAACATGAGGTCTTTCGTGACCTATCAAGCCTTGGCCTATTCAAGAAACGAGTTCTAGAGAGAGAGATTTCCAATCAACTCGGCGAAGGAGTCCTCTTGAATTGCAGTAATGCAATGGAAGAGATGGACATTGATAATGTATATACAGACTCCACCATTGACCGTCGAGTTCTTCTTCTTGGACAGGTGCATGAGGCTCTCAAGAGTCGCCAGAGACGGAAGCTGAAAGGAGTATTCTATACACCTTTCAAGTTGGCAAAGACAATCTGTGAGCTAGGCCTGAGTACGCATTTTGATGGTTCGAATCCAGAGTCTAATCCCACGAGAACACTACTCAATAGAATCCTCGCTCTGCGTATACTAGATAATGCATGTGGAGGAGGTGCGTTCCTCCTCGCGATGCTTGAGAAGATGGTTGAGCTTCTCAGAACCCACATATATGAGAAGGGCCCAATTGATTCACCTCTTTGCGATCACGAACTGGGCTCAACAAGCCCAGCCTCGATTGCTGCTTTTATCGTTGAGAATTGTCTGTACGGAGCAGACTTAGATCAAGGTGCAGTCGACACAACAGAGGCACAACTATGGATGGCCATCGCAAGCCTCAGACGTAGTTCTCACAGGACGAATTGCCGCACGAACCTGATGATCGCTGATTCTCTTTCTTCATCGTGGCTAGATGGATTTGCCTTCGATATGATAGTAGGAAATCCTCCGTACTTGCGTCTTTCAGCTTTGGATCCCTCCTACAGCGCAGGCCTAAGGGGTCGATACGCTACAAACAGAGAATACAACATTCATGCACTTTTCATTGAAGCTTCAATGAATCAGTTGAAGCAGGGTGGGGTATTGGCGTATCTCGTCCACAAGAATCTCCTATCACTTGATAGCTACGCACAGCTAAGACGACTTCTTCTCAATAAGCATACCCTGAAACATGTTTCCGATTGCGGAGCGGGTGTGTTTAACGGAGTAACAGCGGAAACCGGCATCATTGTGATTCAGAAGGGCAGAAGGATCGAAAACTCTCCCGTTGCTCTATCAACCTACGATTCAAATGGTGCAGGTTGTGTTTCAGTAATGAATGTGCCACAGGGGCAGTACAATCATCTAGTAAGTTCATGGAACCACCGGTTCATCACGGGGATTACTGAAGGAGACGTTGAGTTATTCCAAGTCTTGAGAAGGTACCCAAGACTGGCGACTCTCGCATCCGCTAGCCGTGGGATTGAAACGGGATGTAACAGTAGATTCATCTCCGAACGCCCAGAGGTCGAAGGAAACTGGGAACCGCTCATTCGAGGAAGGGACATTACATCATATGGGACAGACTCTCACGTCTTCATTGACTACAAGCGTGACCTTCTGTCGAAACCCGGCCGGGACGGACTCATCAATCTCCCAAAGGTTCTGGTTCAGCAGAATGCCCGTAATCCAGTTGCCTACTATGATTGGGGACGCTACCTCGTGCTCAATTCAGCTACCTACATAGCTGATGCTTCTGAGGCGATTCTGAAGTCCATCTGCACACTAGTCAACTCGAGATTAGTAGCATGGTTCTTCCGAACGGTTGTGACCAATAATGCAAAGCTAACAGTGAATCTATTGCCCTGCAATCTCGGAATCATTCCAGTTCCTTCGACCTTTGACGAGAACCTTCTTGGAGCTCTATGCGATGTGTTGACAATGCTAAGATTGTCCGTCAATAGCTCCCACTACCTCAATGAAGCATTCTCTCTCTGGCACAATGTAATTGCCGAAGCCACGATTCTCGAAGCATATTTCCCGCGTCAGAGGGGTACTAAAAGTACAACGGAAACTCTACGCGACATGTTTCATGATTATTCGAGCATTTCTGATTTCATAGACATCCAACGTGACTCACAGTTGGTGAGGACAGCTATGGACACGGTAGATAGCATAGGGGTATCCAGATTGTTGGACTCTCGTCCTTGAATGCCGCATAGAAGTATGAGGACTATGGTCTGACAAAAACAGGTATAAGACAACGTTTGAGGACCTCTTATGAGAGATGTCAGTGACCTCGGGACAAGAAGCAGAGCCTCAAGCCGACGAACTCGATCTCGACCCGCCTCCATGGACGCGTAGTGTCGAGATTCGTGAGACCCTTCACATGATGATCTCTCACCATCCACCATCAATGTACGGCCACTGCCTTCGGTTGTCATTTCGGGGTCGTTCGATATACTTCTGCGGTCGTTGTTTCGGTATCTATACCGGCCTTGGTCTTGGACTCGCATCTCTGTTCTTGATAGGGTTCAATCGAGAGCCAACCTGGTTCTGGTTCTTCATAGCACTCGCAGTTGGTTTCTCAACAGTTGTTGACTGGATCAGTCAAAGACTCACACCTCGGAAGACGACAAACTCCATCCGTGCAGTTTCCGGCTTCCTCAGCGGGCTTTCTCTCGCTATGATTCTGTACTTGGGAAACCTGATTTACATGCTGACTGCTCTAATTGTGATGGGAGCAACTGTCGGCGGTGTCGGCTTTATTGAGAACCGAAGACGATCCTTTGATGAGAAGCTGTTGCTCGATGAAGCTGAGTAGTGCGCTTCTTCTTCTACCAAACCATTTTAACGACCTGACCTCTCACTGCGATTGTGGATGAGGATGATTCCAATCGCAAAGCCCATCTTAGATGATCAAGAGATATCAGCGGTAAATGAAGTCCTTCAGTCGGGTATGCTTGCAGAAGGTAGAGTGTCCCGCGAGTTTGAGCGGCAGTTTGCAGAGTACACTGGGACAAAGTACGCAACTGTCACAACCAACGGAACAACTGCCCTGAGTACTGCCCTTGAAGCTATGAACATCCAACCCGGTGACGAGGTCATTACTACCTCCTTCACATTCATCGCCTCTGCCAACACGATTGCCATGATCGGGGCTGTTCCTGTTTTTGTCGATGTCAAACTGGAAACATACAATATTGATCCTGATTTGATTGAGGCAGCCATCACGGATAGGACTAGAGCAATCATGCCAGTCCATATCTTCGGCATGCCCTGTGAAATGAAGGCAATAATGGAAATAGCAGAGAAACACGACCTTCTAGTAATCGAGGACGCTTGCCAAGCCCATGGTGCGACTGTAGCTGGTAGAATGGTAGGGTCAATTGGGCATGTTGGCACCTTCTCATTCTATGCAACTAAGAACCTGATGACGGGTGAGGGCGGCATGATCACCACGAATGATGAAGAGCTAATGGAACGCTGTCTCATGATTAAGAACCACGGAAGGGGTCCTGAGGGTGGATACACCCACTACAGAATCGGATATAATAACCGGATGCTTGATTTCGTGTCCGCGATTGGCTCAGTACAACTTGGGCGCATGGGTGAAGTTGTCAAGCGTCGTAGAGAGAATGCGAAGAGGTACGATGAGTTCTTTTCAGAGTTTGACAATGCAATTCCTCAAGTTACACTCAATGGAATGAAGTCCGCATACCATGTCTACGCACCTCGGCTCCGCACAGAAGCAATACAGAGAAATCAGCTCGTTGAGACTCTCAAAAAGGAGGATATCGGGTCCAGAGCTGTCTATGCAATTCCGTGTCATAGACAGGAAACGTATCGAAGAATCTCAGATTGGAGATGGGCTAGATTTGTCGATTATCCCGACTACTCAGCAATTGCCTTGCCAAACTCGGATGAGATTGCCGCCCAGCATTTCGAGATTCCAGTTCATCCAGGTGTCAGTGAGGAAGACATCAGTCACATAGAAGGGACTTTTCGTAAGATGTGGTCGTAGCCTAGTTACATCTCATATCATCACGACCTAGGTCTAGCGTCTTGACGATAGCGTATAGACCTGAGCAAAGGAGAAAAGGGGAAGTCTTCGCTGAAGGACAAGCAGGAGCCCGGCTTGCATGAACTCCTTTGTCAATGAACCGCAGAGCAGAGGCGGAGTAATCAATGAGATCCGACGACTTGGTAGAAGACGACGGAGTGACAAGGAACTGAGTTTTGAGATTGGCAAGATGCCTCGAGGCATATTGAGTAAGATGCTCGTAGTCTGTGGAAAAGTAGGTGCTGAGGCCACTGCAGCATACGAAGCAAAGGCCAAGGAGATGGAAGCTGATTTTGTTTCCGAAACAGGGCGCTCCTGGGTCCTTGCACTGAAGACTGTTCAGAAGAACTATGACTCAGGCACGCATTCTGGTGTTCTACTAATAGGCACAAACAAAGAGCTTCCCGCCACGCAAATCTCACATGGTGGATACTACGGGTTCACTGACTGGTTCATACAAGATGTTGACGGCGATGGAGCTCCAGATACTCCGGTCGGACGCATATTTGGCCCTCCAGAAACGGTTCTCTATCATATGGACCCGATGATAATTGACAGCAACATTGCCGTTGTCTTCGACTCACAGCCGGGGCGTTCTACGCGACATGTCGAAGGCCTGAAAGATCTAGGATTTGAGGTCGAAGTGTTGAGTGAGTTCTCTGAGCAAGACTCTAAGCTACTCTCGGTGTGTGAATTCATACTTCAATTCTCAGACGGAATGTTTGAAATGAGAATTCACGGCACACCAGAGAAGTGGGCCTCACACAACTCGGTAATCTTGGACCACACACAGGCCTCTTAAATTAAGTTTGAAGGATATCAAGTTTTATACTCTGAAGCCTGCAGTACTGCACAAGAGGGGCCGCTCTTGAGGGCTTTCTTAGATCAGGGGGCCTGCTACATCGGCGCCACTCTGGATACGATGAACAACTTGGAGCCCTTTGATGACTGGCGAGAGTGTGCATATGCAGATGGGTGGAAATTCGGGTTCTTGGATCTCCTTGACACACACGACTTGATAGGAGAGGTGAAAATAGGCGTGGACAGGGCCATCTACGACAATCTGGCTGATAGTGTAAAGAGAGAACTAGAGGACGTCAGATCCGGTGAGAACATTGAGGTTACCACAGACAACGCTCTTTCTGCTGCTGAGTGGGTCATGTTTGGAAATCCCTTACGAAGAACAACGGTTGGGCCACAAGCAGACTTTACGCCCGGCAAGCTGCTTGTCGACACCTGATGCTATCTGGTTGAATTCGTGGAGAGTCTTGATGCAATAGTGCCGCCCATAGCCCCTCCAAATGCACCAACCGAAGACAGAATGAAGGCTGCCTGCAGGATTGCCAAAGGATCCGACATTGAGCCTTGAAGGAAATCAAGAAAACCAATCAACAGGGGATAGACGAGCAAAGCACCCAGCAGGCCAACAAGTGTGCCTCTTCCAACTCGAGACACAAGGTAGCCGCCGATTGCTCCTGCCACAAAAGGGGCAAGCACAAAGAGGACTATGTAGAGTCCGGCATTTAGCAGAGCCACTGCAATTGTGATTCCAGTTAAACGGATCAGCTCGTCCCGAAGCGCGTGTTCTTGAGTCAAGGTCAGCCATCAGTTGCCCAATTCGAGGTATGTTATAACCATGCCGTTCATCCATGCAATGTTGCTACAACCTGATTTCTTACGAGAGCAGGAGTGGAGGTGACTGAGATTGGAGCGAGATTCAGAGAATGAGGAGGGTTTAAGATTCATAGCCGGATTTCTCGGGCTAATCAGGAGAAACCTGTGTTGTCACTGACAATAACGGTACCAAAGGGATACGACCTGTTGATGTCTGTTCATTCGTGGATCTATCCCGACGTCCAACCTGTTCCAGAGAAGACAGGTCCTGGCTGGTATGGACGAGTTCTCACCATCGACCAAATAAGATGTCCAACGATTGTCAAACAGTCCCAACCTGGAAGTCGCCTGAGAGTTTCCTACTCTTCTGACAATCTTAGTGCGAAAGAAGTGACTGGAAAGCTCAGAAGAGTCTTGGGACTTCACATCGAAACTCGACGGGCACTCGACCATATCCTTGAGGACGAGTCCATTTCCTCAATCGCTGCGAAGGTAGAGGGGATTCGTCCTTACATTGCAGACAGTCCTTTTGAAGCACTTGTCAAGTCTATTGTTCAGCAACAGATCTCCTACAGAGCCGCCAACGTGGTCACGAAGCGCATGATCCTCGGTCTTTCTATTCCAGAGTCGGTTGACCAAGAGGAAGTCTATATGTTCCCTGGAGCTTCAGCGTTGAAACACTGCGGGACTGATGGTCTCCAAGGTTATGGACTGGGGTATAGGGCAGAATACGTTGACACTGTCTGTACCCTGGTTGATAGCGGCAATCTCGATTTGCAGAGCCTGGTCGAGATGTCATATGCAGAAGTTCTTGACATCCTATGCGCCATTCGTGGAGTGGGAGAGTGGACTGTTCAGACATTCATGATTGCCGGGGTTGGAGACCTCAGTGTCTTTCCATACGGGGATTTGGGTACTAGGAATCTGCTGGGACGAATCTACGATGCAGGTAGAAGGATGAGCACAAAGGGAGTCATTGACAAGAGCCAGACTTGGGGGCAACACGGACCAATGGTACTCTATTTGCTGATGTGTGCAGATGTGCTGAAACTTTTCGAGGGCGCAGGCAGGCCGAAAATGCATAAAAGGTGACAAGTCGCAGGTGACCTGGGCACCTGGGTGAAGCTCTTTGACTGTGAACAACAAGAAGAAGAACACCAAGCTATGGCGCATATACTCAATGTTCCTCAAGGAGTTGCGGCTCATCCAGAATGACAAGTTCGCTCTTCTCCTTATCTTCGCACTGCCGACAATGATCATGGCGACCATGTATGTCGCCATCAACCAAGGTGGGGTCGCATTTGGTCCAACCGATGGTGCTGGGAAGAGCGAAGACGCTATCAGCCTGGGGGTGGTTGATATTGATCCGACAGATACTTTCCCCGGTCAGGATCTTTCTGCAAACTTCACCTGGTATCTGCAGAACAGCCCTGACTTCATTGTCGTGATATATAGCAATGAGAGCGATGCTCTCAACGCGCTCTACTTCGACCGTATAGATGCGTATGCTGTCATACCCTACGGCTTTGAAGGAAACATAACTGGAGACATACCTGCTTTCGTTCACATTCACATAAGCAGCACAGACTTTCAGAGCCAATCAGCTGTCTTCTCAAGTTTCAGTGCAGTCGTAGCGGAATTCAGGTATGACCATGGTTGGATTAGGAACGAGGTGGACTTGGATACCGTGCGAGAGTTTGAACCTTCAGGGAACTATATAGCATCCACCTTTGGCGTCTTCTTGATGGTGTTCGCGGTGTTTGTCGCGACTGCAGCCACGGCTGCCCAGGCTATCGTGGGGGATGTTCCACTCAATAGGATGTTGTTGACGCCAGCCACAAAGATGGAAGCGATTCTCGCCAAGATATTCGCCTACTTCTCTGTCGGCTTTGTACAGAGCTGGTTTCTTCTGTTCATGTGGATAGGTCTTTTCAACATAGTTCCAAATACTGACCTGCTGACTCTGGATGCAATTCTACTTCTAATGTCCATTTCTGGGTCAGCACTTGGTGTAGCGATATCGACACTTGTGACAACTAGGCTTCAGGCGAATCAATCATTCTTGTTTCTCTTGTTTGGATCAATGATAGTAGGGACTGGATTCATGGATGTGGGAATAATCGATGACGTTTATCCCTTGAACTTGGGACGAGTGATGATTATGGATACCGCCTTCAAAGGCATTGAACTCGGTGAATTCACGAACGACATAGTTACAATAGCTGTCTTCACAGTCTTCTTCCTTTTGTTTGCCTGGGGGGTCTTCTCCAAAAGAACAAGCCTTGCCTAGCGGAAAACTGAGTTGTCCACTGAGAGCACTCTTGAAGTTGATTCAGAGGCCGAGATAGGCAATGATTATGACCACGGTGTTGTTGAAGCCATGTGCCATTGTGGGGGCCATGATAGAGTAGTTTCTCTTCTGCGCCAAAACCC
>CAYFTD010000357.1:0-4095 GCA_964345915.1 uncultured archaeon | reverse complement strand
TGTAACGACCAATCCCGAACTCGTGGCAAATCTCATCAATGGATAGTCGTTTGTGAAACTATTTCCACGGAAGAAATGCATGTCGCTCCCAGATGGGAATGGATTGTCAAGAGCAAACCAAGACTGAAATGTGAAGTCATTTACTGGACCTGAAATCCCATTGATACTAAGTCTATCATTGATTCCATCGACTGATATCGCTGTTCCCAGTTTTCCATCATATATCCGTTGGTCCGAACCAAATCCAGTCGTTGTCAAGTCATAGCCATTACTCGTGCTATCGATTATGCTTGAGGACGATGGGTCTTGGCTCATGTGCCAAACAGCAACATAATTGCTGTTCCAGACATCAGATGGATTCTCTTGATTATCCATATTGGGATTACCATAGTACATAGAAACTACTGTATCAACTGAGGAGGAAATGTCCACTTTGACCCAAGCAGAAAGATGTGCGTGTGTTGAGTTGTAGGCCTGCTCAAAAAGTTCTATCTCATGAGAGAGTACCGAGTTACCAGACTTGAAAATGATATCATCACCGTCAAATTGAACCTTTGTTCCTAGGTCAGCATCGAAAATGTCTATGAAGAGCGGGAAGTCATTGAGGTCTGCATCAACCTTTGTATGATCGATGGTGATATCTTTCTTATACATGATATCTGGCGGCATTTCTTTAGGAGTTACTACTTCCTGCTCGGTTCCCAACCAATAGAAAGTGGATGCATCGTGCTGATTGTTATACTCTGTGACAATCCAAGCTGCTGAATGTGCCTGCCAAGACACTCTGACTTCATCAACCATTGCCGCAGCAGGCCATACACTGAAACCACCAAGGCGAAAATCTGCGCTGCCAGAGATGTTGCCCAATGAGGTGATGTCAATGGCTCCTCCTATTTGTGCCCCATTCTCGAAGAAGTACATGAGGTTGTCACCTGAGGAAACTACTCCAACTGCGTATATCCATTCGCCAAATGTCACAGGCCCAAATATGGTCCCGAATTCCGTTGATCCATTTGCTACCTGAAAGCGTATAGCTGCTCCAGCTACGCCAGTTCTTATGAGGTACCCTGGATTTGTGCTTGTGGAGGCCCCTTTGTATAATGGCATTTGCCAAGCGCCAGTGCTTCTGTTGATGTTCACCCACATGCTTACCGTGAGGTCGTTCACTCCAACATCTAGATGACCGTCTGCCGGATCTCCCATGATCGCAACGCCATCAATCCCATCAAAATCGTAGCCATAGCCGATCTGTGAGCTTATACCTTGACTCACTCCCCCTGAAACGGCACCATTCGTCCCAAATGAAGTAGAATCTGTTGCATCGCCTGTTGTTTCTCCAAGATGCCAGACGCCTTGATAGTCATTCTTCCAGACCTCCTCAGGACACTCTTGAATTCCTATCGATGGATTGCTGTAGTACATTGTGAGTACAGTATCAGACGTTGAAGACAGATCAGCTCTGACCCATGCAATAAGATGGGCATGAGTAGAGTTGTATTGCTGATCAAACAATTCTATCTCATGTGGAAGACTTCTACCACTCGATACGAACATTATGTCGTCCCCGTCTGACTGAGCTTTTGTACGCAAATCAGAGTCGTATATGTCAATCAACACAGGGAAGCCTGTGAGGTCCGAAGCCACTTTGTTGTGGTCGATAGTAATGTCTCTCATATAACGGAAGTTGGCCCCTTCCTCTCCAACAGTGATGAACAGTTCGGGATTTCTCTGATTGTAATACTGTGTTCTCATCCAAGCATCAGACCTCGCAACAGTCGAAATCCGCACCTCATCAACAATAGCATCGAGATATGATGTTCCACCTGGATTATCAGATCTCCGACCAATCCTAAGAGGTCTATTTGGGTCATTCACAGATGCTGGTATTCCTGTTGTTTCCTCGCCTACTAGTTCACCGTTCAGATAGAATCTTGCATATAGTGAAGGCTGGAAAACGCCTACGGCTTGGTACCACTGGCCAGCGTCAACACGCTCAAAACCTACAAGTTCGGTATTCACGCCATCTGGACTATATCGAAACATGACCCACCCGGCTGGACTAATCGTCTCGTCGTAGTCGAAACTGATGTCCCATCCACGATAGTTCAATTCGCCAGACTTGACCACAAGATAGTCATTGTCTACGAAATCCGCTTTGAACCACGCCTCAACTGTGAAACCTCCAGCCATCTGCAATTCCGCTGGGTTTCCAAAATCAACATAGTCATCCGTGCCATCAAGATCAATGGCATTTCCAAACATGCCACTAACACCGTCAGTAGAGGTCATTGAACCATAGGTTGAGCCATCAAGACCAAGTCTAGTACTATCTTGAATCTGAGGTTGATGAGGCAGAAAATCTGCGAATGCGTCATCCCATTGTGGTTGCGCAGGATCATCATTCAAATGCCAGACGGCTGAATAACCTGAGTCCCACACATTCTCAGAGTCTTCCTGATTTCCAAGATCCTCGTCACCATACACCATGACTATGGTAGTATCCTCAACAGATGACAGTTCAGGAATCTTGACCCAACAGATCAGATGCGCATGCGTTCCGTTGCCTTGCTTGTCGAACGATTCCAAATCATGAGGGATCACTTGCCCATTCTGGATGAATGCGATGTCATCTCCATCTGTTTGGGCCTTGAAGTAGAGGTCCTCATCCCAGATATCAACTAGTACTGGAAAGTCTTGGAGATGTGACACTACTTTGGTGTGGTCTATTATGATGTTCTTGTTGAACTTGAAACTAGGTATAGTATCCGAAGGGGTAGCCTCAATGAAGTCCACAAATAACCTAGCAAGGTCTGCTTGAGAGAATGAGGATCCTGCTGAGCCCTTGACCTGATTGTATGAGTATTGCTGGTTCGAATATGCGTAATCAAGCATGATGCAGATGTAGTTCCCGCTCTGCCATCCCGGTCTGGACACGACCTCTTCAATCAGGCCTGCGAAATCCGGTGTGTCATATCTGCCATTTGTCAGCCAGGTAGTAGGACGCCAGTAGATGCTGGTGTTCACCCAATCAAAGATCTCAGGAAGAAGAGCGTTTCCATTCATTCCGCTTGAGAATGCAATGACATCGTCTTCATCAGCAACGAATATGCGCATTCCGGGAAAGCCCACTGAGTTGCCAGCTGCTTCGACCTGCAAATACGCCGAAGTGATTGAGGATCCCTGTGGCACATTCAGCGGGAACTGAAGTCCTATCTGATACTGATATGCATCATCCCAGACGGGGTAGCTAGGAACGTCCGCGCCGACTTCAATGATGCTGTTGTTAGCGTAC
Organism: uncultured archaeon; assembly: GCA_964345915.1. GTDB lineage: Archaea > Asgardarchaeota > Thorarchaeia > Thorarchaeales > Thorarchaeaceae > SMTZ1-83. The sequence goes on along the minus strand of CAYFTD010000357.1, from coordinate 803 downwards.
CCATCAAGGTCGACTCCTCCGAGACCTCCATTTGAGTTCGGTGAGCTATAGCAGTCCCTGTCGGATGCGTCAGGCACATATGGTGAAACGCTTCCTCGTGTTGATCCCGTTACCTTTGCCCCGTTAGCACGAAGGTCAATCTGCTCTGGGTATGGACGCACTAGGAGCCTCAGCTCTATCTCATCAATGAATACCTCGTGGTCTCCCGCACCAGGAAGACCAGTCACGTCTGTACCGAGACCGATGTCGAAGAGCAAGGAGCCCGGTTCTTCCAACGACTGTAGATGGGATGAAGGTACTATAGCACTGGCCTGAAGCCATGTGTCCGTGATGGCGCCCGCTTGAAACACGCGATGCTTCGAAACGTGATCTTCCAATCTAGTGAAGATATAGACCGTGTCGTCCAATGTGGCTGGGCTGAAGATGTTGTATCGGAAACTTATCTCAGCTGAATAAATCTCTCTCCAGGGTGCTGGAATCTGCTGACTGATGTAGGCTCCGTTAGAAGGGTCAAGTACGGTGCTGCCACTAGGATTGCCGTCGAACCTCCAACCCATTGTGCCGTCGTACCCATCTGAAGATCTGCCGTTGATCTCGAAGTAGCCGTGCTGGGGATGTTCAGAAGGCGATCCGCCTGCCGCATCGTTCTTGACCAGTGTCCACCCTTCGGGTACAAAGAAGGGGTCACTATTGTACTGTGCATCGATTCCTGTGAAGAACCAACGCTCGACGGTATACGAGTCAAGCTTTGGGTTGAAAAGAACATCATCAACCCACATCGATAGGTGATCTAGCTGTCCCTC
>CAYFTD010000356.1:0-7297 GCA_964345915.1 uncultured archaeon | reverse complement strand
TTCATGAGGTATGGTTTCGTCTCTCGTTTCGTTCACACCGAGTTGAAGAACGACCGAAGCTAGTTTCTCTCCGTCCTTTGCTGACTTGGCCTTTTGCTCCAAGTCATGGAGTATGTTTCGGGCCTCTTGAAACATCCCAACCTCAGTTAGCACGCTGGCATAGTCGAAGGTGACCTCAAAGAGGAGATCCTGATAGTCAAGTCTGGCTGCAAGTCGAACCAGCCTGTTCAGAAGAAGCTCTGCCCCCAGGAAGAATCCAGCCTCAATCAATACAGAGGTAAGATAATGCACCTCATGGAGTGCAAGGCTTGTCGATGCTGCATGGTTCCGGGAGTGAACGGCATCCAGCGTCATCAGAACTTCGTCGGTTAGAAACGGCAGTAGTGGTCTAAGATTGAGGTTTATAGTCGAGATGATTGATTGAGATAGCTCACCTAAGATGTCTAAGAGCTCGGGAATCGCGTGGATGTCTGGCAGGAGCTCCACCTCACTTCTCTTGAAGCTATTCGTGTAACGGACATCAAGAAGGGTCAGCATCTCTGGAAGAACGCGGTTCTCTCTGAACGATAGCCTGACTGTGAGCTCAGTCAGCTTTGCACTTGCAAGCCCTGGCCTCCTAAGAACTATCTCCTCAACAGCACGTGCAACTTCAAAAAGAATGTCCTTATCTCGTGTGCTACCGATAGCCAGATTCTGGATTGCTGATAGACCATCATCGAGAGACAATGATGCGCAAAGAATGTCTCTCAATGTGACAATCAGCAGCGACTCCACGTTGGCCTCTCCTCTGTATAATGCAAAACATCGGACGTGTATCGCTTTAAAGTCTTCACAGAAACCAGTTGTCATTCGATGACAAAGTCATGCCAGACCCTAGAGGTCTCAGTGCCCCGCATCCTCTCCATTCGAATCCTGTGTATGGGTCCAGTGTCACTTTCATCCATCTTGAAACGCAGGACTGCGTCGGACATGTAAGAGAAGGTAGCATAGGTCTTCTCATCGTGAACGCCCTCTTCGAGAATGAACATGATGCTGTGAGAACTCTGGGTCACTCTGCCGCTCAGTCGCTGGACTGCCCTTGGCATTGTGGCTGGACTCGAATGCAATATCAATGTGGAAAGGCTGTCCACAACAACCCGGGCTACAACCAGGTCCTGCAGGACTTCGGAGAGGACAATCCCGAGCTCGCTTATGTCGTCGACTTTCGATAGTGATCGGACCGAGCCGGGTTTTGGCGCTCCCATCCTTTCCGAGTATCCATCTATGAACACAAACTGCCCAGAATGCTCGTACTCATCTATTGACCATCCATGACGGCTCATATCGTTTCTGACGACCCTCGGAGACACATCTGTGGTGACAAAGACTGCGGGGAATCCAAGCAAGAGCCCATCGTAGAGGAAGGCCTCAGCATATGTCGTCTTGCCGGAACCAAGAGGCCCGAGAAGCATGAAGGAGACTTGTGTGAGCTGTCCAAACCTGACCAGGTCTCCAATCATGGGTCTGGCCTTAGCTGGCTGTGACTCACCGCTTCCAGGTATCGTTTCTTCACCCAAGTGTCTACGCCTCGTTCATTCTCATTTCTTATGCGCCTGGACTTATCTCAGCTGGCCAGACGCGTATTCCTTCGTCAGTTATCCTCATGGAGTGAATCCTTGAGCTGTGTTTGGAGCCTCTAAGCTTGAGCACTTCGACTGACCTTGATCTCGAGGTTTCACTAATCATCTCATTGTAGAGTACTATTACACCAGAGGCCAAGAATGCTTCGATATCGAAGACACCCAGACCATCGCCCTGAGCAGGAATCTCGCTTGTGAGCAGAAGCGTTGTACCAGCTCGAGTTAGAGAGGCTGTCAGTTTGAAGAACTCCTCGCGCAGAATATCTCTGCTACGGAACTTGTAGGCAAGTATCGCAAGAGTATCAATCACGACTCTCTTGGCACCAATCTTGTTGATGTGATTCAAGATGATGGCCTCCAGACCAGACAGATCAAAGCTAGGATACTCCCCGATCTTGACGGGAGTCACCTCCTTGGATGGAGAGAGGTCTACAATAGAGAGCTTACCCTTCTCCTCAAGAGCAGCCAAGTCCATACCAAATCTCATCATGTTCCTTCTGATCAGATGAGGCGGCTCCTCGAGCGTGACCAACACGCCAGGCTCGTCATAGTCCTTGGCACCGTAGTAGAGAAACTGAGTCGCCAAGATGCTCTTCCCTGTTCCAGCTCTACCTGCAACAAGGATAGTATCACCTTGCGGGAAGCCACCTTCTATTAGCTCGTCCAGACCCGGTATCCCGGTCTTAACTCGGTCTATTGTGAAATCGCTCATGAGGATACACCTTTCTTTGAACTGACTTTGGCACCCAGAAACATCTTCATGATCATGTCCGGTTCTGGGATTCCTGTCACTGATACTCCACCGATTACTATTGTGGGAAGTGCGAATATACCGTATTCTTCTGCCGCTTCTGGATTCTGGCTCACATTGATGATCTCCAACACGAACATTCCAGGAGCAAAGTCCTCAAGAGTGCTTGTCAGGACCTCTTCAGCCCTAGGGCAGAAAGCACAGGTGTTGGATTTGAAGAAGACAACTTGGACTAGCGTTTCATCACTGTCGTCTTTCCCTTCTAGGGATTCTTCGGTTTCCACGTCGTTGGCCAATCAATAGCACTCCTGCACCTGCGCGTCAATTTGGTGAGAAACGAAACAAGTAACTTGAATGTTTTGACGACCTAGTGAGCAGTCGATAGCTCTTGTGTGCTACCGATATCCGAGAATGCGACGAATCTTTGTGGCCGCCTTGCCCAGCACTCGTGAATGATAGCGGACTGCCTTCGGCATGATGGCGGCCAGAATCAGCGCTTGCTTCTTGTGCGATGCAATCTTCCTGAAGACAGCCTTTCCCTCTGAGCATCGGACTGATATGTCTTTCAACTCTCCCAATGATAGCTCGTCACGCATCCTCTCAACAGTCGATGCTACATAGCCGGACATCGCAGCGACTACTTCTCTGTTGCTTGTCGGTGAAGCAGCTGATGCCATGAGAAGGCCATCGTCCCGGGCCAAGATGGATGCATAGAAACCGCCTTCATCGTTCGTGAGTTCTAAGATCTCTGCAAGTGCCCTGTAATCAGGTCTCTCCATCGTCAATGACTCCGGCCCTTAGCGTGACTCGATTTGCGCATTATCCTATTAAACGTGACGGGAATGCGCATTTCATTTCCATTCAGGGGCTGCAATCAATCTGTTCTTGTGATACAAACAGTAATCATTCCAGACCCTCATACTTACAATAGTCAGACCGCATTACAAATTTAAGTCGAATTCGGTAATCCGAAAGGGTCAGGAGACTATGAAATGTCCGCTGAGTTCCGTTTCAAGTGTGTAATGATAGGAGACGGAGCGGTAGGGAAGACAGCTCTGACCACACGATTCACTCAGGGCGGGTTCGAAGCGGACTACAAGAGGACAATCGGCAGCGATTTCGCAATAAAGAAGCTTGAACTCGATGACCTAGACTCGAACGTAACACTTCAGATATGGGACCTCGCAGGTCAGCCACGTTTTGAGGTTGTTCGTCAGGGGTTCTATCGAGGGGCACGCGGTGGCCTACTCGTTTATGATGTGACTAGGCGTAGAACCTTCATCAATGCGGACAACTGGAAGAGTGAATGCTTCAAGAACTTGGGATACTCAATACCATTGGTAGTAGTGGCGAACAAGGTGGATCTAACGGACAGCAGAGTGGTTCCCACTGACGAAGGTGAGAAGTATGCCAAAGACAACAAATTCGTGTACGTAGAGTCGAGCGCTCTAACGGGGGAGAATGTGGAAGAAGCCTATTCAACACTCTGCAGGACCATGATTAAGGACGCCAGGGCCAGAGTCAAGAATACTAGCATTTGATTGTAGCAGCGTCTAGGACTGCTCAAGCGCCTGCCGTCACGATAAGTATTAATCCAGACGTCTCCAGAGGCTCTCTTGGAGCACTGTAGTCCATGGCCGAGAAGGAGGAAACGACACTCACTCGATCGTTTGGGGGAGGCGAGGCCCTTCGAGGACTCAAGAAAGCCATGAGCAGAATCCTTGGACCCAGAGAGGACACGATCAGAATCGCGCTCGAGAGAATGACCTCCATCCAAGCCTGCAAGGATGCGGCACTCACTGGAGAAGAGGACGTCAGACTCCTAGCAGTCTGCCGTCTAGGAGACTTCGGATTGGAGGCTACCGACGCTCTTGAGATGGCCCTAAATGATGGTAGTGGGCCTGTACGTGTTGCGGCGGCCGGCGTATTGGCCTCAGTAGGAACAAAGAATGCAATTACGACTCTCGAGGGATATCTTGGGGATAATGATGAGAGAGTGAGGGAGGCTCTGAACTATTCTGTTGGATGGCTACAGGCACATGGAGAGGAGCCTGAACCCTCGCCTGAAGAATCCCCTGTTGTTGATGATGCAGTCTTGCTTCAAATCGAGCCCACACCGCTGCGCACAAGTGACAACGTGACTGTGATGAGTGGGATCTCATTCTCTGATAGCGAGCTCGAGTTCAGAGTCACTGTCAACAATGTCGGTGAAGACTTGGCTGCAGACCTGACAATTTCCGTCCTTACATATCCTATGGACAGTCTTAGACTTGCTGAAGACAACACTCAGACAGTTGAAGCGTTGAGGCCAGGTGACCGTGAAGTCAGAACATTCATGTTTGAGATAACCTCTGAGGCCATTGAAGGCGAGATTATCACATCTGTGACATTCTTTGACAGAAACTATGATAAAGTGGCTGCAAAGGCAGGAAACTGCTTCGTGAGGTCCCTCTACAACCAGATCCAGCCTCTTGAGATGTCCGTGGATGAGTTCTCAGAGATGAAGAAGGGGAAGGCCTACTGGAACCGTGAGCATGTTGTGGAGGCCAACCCGAAGTCGCTCTTCAAACTCGTGAAGGAAACTCTGAAGAGAAAGAATCTCCACTTTCTTCGTACTGAGTCTAGCAAGCAAGATGAGATGTCCATGGGAGTTGTCGTGGGAACCGGCTTAGGCAAGTTTAGTGCCTCAAGGATATCAGTCACAGTCACAATAGTTGGACATGCCAAGGGAGACCTATCGAGACTCCGAATTGATGTGCTGTCAGAAGACTCAGAACTTCTGCAGGTTGCAGCGAGCGAGCTGTTCGAGAGCCTGCAGATTGAGATTGAAACAAGAAAGTGAGAATCAGGTCCCCTGACCCAGCAGCTTCATGAGCGTCACATCACTAAGAAGACCAGCCTTCTCGGCGACTCTCTCAGACGCCTTTACGGCAGGTGATTCCGCCGGTAGCTCACTAAGAGGAGTCCCAAGATAGTTCAGTCTTGCGAGTTCATCGTCATTAGGAATCATTCCCGCGAAGAACAGTCCTTGCTCCTCAATACGGCGCGCAAGTTCCTCCTCCATTCCAGGAGGGAACCGGTTTCCAATCACGACGATCTTCTTGAAGTCAATATGGACCTCCTTGGCGAGTCCTCTGATTCGTAGTGCGGCCTCATAAGCTGCCCTTGACGGATCAACAACGATGATGAGGACGTCTACATTTCGATCCGTTCGCCTGCTCAGGTGTTCTAGCCCGGCACTCATATCGAGCAGTGTGAAATCGTAGTTCAGACTTAGAGTGTCTAGGATTTGCGTGAGAAGACGATTAACATAACAGTAGCAGCCCTCTCCTTCTGTGCGCCCCATAGCTAAGAAGTCAAACTCGTCCCCCTCAACTAGGGACTCATAGATCTCTCCCTCAAGGATGTCTTGCTTGGTAACAGCCCCAGAGATCGAGCCCTCGTCAATGCTCTTTCTTAGCTTGGTAGCTATCTCACCGACTGTGGTGGGTACATCCACTCCTAGAGCTCTTGGCAGGTTCATCACAGGGTCAGCATCAACTACAAGAAGTGATTTCTTTGCCCTCTCTGTAATTATCCTCGTCAGAAGGGCGGCGGTTGTAGTCTTTCCGACTCCTCCCTTGCCAGATACCGAAATCATCAGACGCTCTCTCACGTTTTTCACGCTCTGCTCTGGAACCCTCAGATTTGTGTCAACAGGGTTTGACTTGCTTCAGTCGTCTTTCCATTTACCCGCTTGCAGATACTTAGGAATTCCACTGGAGTCCTGTGGGCCCACCTTCACGGTCCATCCTGAGACCTCCTCGGTCTCACCACTGATTCGTGCAGCCATACCTGGACTGATGAGTGTTTTATGGTTGACCTTATCTGCAACTCCATACTCCTCAAGGGTCTCTGCCACCTTTTCGGCGGTCAACTTCCTTCCTGCAACTGCTGACTGAACACTCATACCTTCAGTGTCCACGACAACAAGCCAGGCGTCCACTCCACCCTGCTTGATATCACTCTCTACCGTGAAGTAGGTCAGAGCGAAGTTTGTCGTGTACATCACCGGAGAATCGGGTCCAACGTCCCCAAACTCCTTCAGGCCGGCCTCAACAGCCACAGGCTTGACCGGATCTGTGTAGAGATTGCTCCTCAGGAAGGTCAACGGTAGGTCGGTCCACATGTCTAGACTATGTAGAACTACAATGTCAGAATACCTAACAACCATAGAGGCTGCTGCAAGGACCTCGTCCCACTTGGTGAGCTCAGGAGCGGAGCCCTCCCTGTGGTCTGCCCATACCGAGATTGGGGTTGCCAAGAGAGGATAGCCAACAAGCTCGTTCTCGTCGACTGTTGCTGACCGTCTAAGCTGAGTGAAGTTGTCGACGGTTGTTCCCAACCCAGCCCTAGACATAGTGCCAGGGTCGAGGACAATGTCTTCCACGCCCATCGCTCGAAGTGTGGAGACTAGGGATGAAAGGTTCTCAAGGTTTCCCGGAGCGTATGCAACCAATGGATGACCGTGCTTGACCGCAATCTCCCCCACTTCAGACCACGTATCAATGGTTGCGGCATATAGGAGCGGGTTCTTGTCGGATATTGCCATTGCTGCAGCTGCGAGCATGTCAGGATTGAGAGAACACAACATGATAGGCCAGTCTGTGAGTTCGGCCACTTGCTTCGCTGCCTTGGCGAATGTCTTGGGGTCCTTTGATACACCTCTTAGGGCTATGCCGTCTAATCGCAGATTCTGACCAATGTATACGTAGGTCCATTCCTCGATGGCCTTGATCCTCTCTGACATTGCCTCAGAGTCAAGATCGTCGGCAACGTCGATGAAGAACGCCACCGGATTCGTGTATCTGAGGTCGTGTCTATAGAGAACCAGCTTCCCGCCTATGGTCGCTGCTTTCTCACCAACACCGATTTCTATCTCTCGGAC
>CAYFTD010000355.1:0-5408 GCA_964345915.1 uncultured archaeon | reverse complement strand
TCTCTTCGAGCTTCGTTCGCTTCTGTTCATACTCATCAAGTGACTGAAGAGTCGTCTCAAGACTTAGGTTTCCACTGAATGTTGATAGCTCCTCACGTCTGCTCTTGGTCTTGTCAAACGCGATTCTCAGGGCCTCGGCCCTAGCCGTGAGTATAGCCTTGTCAGCATGTCTGAGTTTCAGGGCTTGTCTTGTGGATTGAATCTGCTCGACGAGCCCGTCCAATTCCTTCCGTATGACTTGTAGTTCGGCCCGTGACATGAGTGCTGCGAACTCTTTCCGGTCCATGCCTTCAACCGTCATTCCAAACTCAGGCAGGCCAACTGGTTCACCCTTGGATGGTGCTGTGAAATCATCGATTACCTCCAGAGTTGTGTGCTCTGGAATCTTGTCTCCAGTCATGGACAGGGGCGTGCCACACGAGTTGCAGTAGCGCCCCACAGGAACTTCCAAACCCCATGATTGACACGTGATGGATGCGTCGGACATCAGGTTACTCCGTCCTATGCAGAGCTAGAAACGAAACGGTGGGGTTGTATCATCAGTGGTCCTTGCTTCTACTTCAGGGTCCCAAGGCGAGCAGTCACTTCGTCTAGCTTCGCCTTTGTCGAAACAATGCTTTGAGCACCATACTCGGGAAGAACCTTCAGTTCCTCCACGAGAAGCGCTATCGCTCTTGTTGAATCTATCTCCTTTGTTTCGAGAGAGCCATCAGGAAAAGTCAGTGATGCCTCAACCCACTTCTCTTTCGTTTCGTCAGCTGGAAATAGAGTATAGATGTAGTCATCATTGCTGCATATGAAGGAGGGTGTGTGCTCCCAGGCCTTCGCCAACAATGCACCGAAGGTCTTAGCATTCTCAGCTTTGTCTGCCATTCAGAAATCACCCTTGTGGGCTGGATGAGATTGGGAAACGCTTGGTCTGGGTCCTTATTTGTTTTGCTCCGGTATGACCCCTAGGGACGGTGCCAAACAAAGCTATAGTACGCGATCTGACCGTTCTCTTTGATTGTGGCGATTATGAACTTCTTCCGGACGCTGGTTGCCAGCCTCCCGGCTCTCACTATATCGAGTGGAACCACACCTTTCCGTTGGGGAATCACATGAACAAGAAATGGAGCGTGATCCTTGCCGGGGCCATGTTCATACACTGCGAAATCGGTTCCGAACTTCATTCCGGGTCTTACAACGTATCCTCGCTCTCTCAACTGACTGTACACCAAGAATCTATCTCTGAAGTCCTCGGCTTTGCTTTCACCGAGAGTCAGAAGGTCATCTTGTGTAAGTGCTCGTTCCTCAAGTCCACTGTGTACTTCGAGTCTTCCTGCCTCACTCAGATATACACACTCAATCAGGGAGAGTTCCAAAGGCTTGTCGAAGACGGCAGACTTCGGCTTCCGAATCCCAATTGGCTGGCCAAAGTAGCCCTCCCCGTAGAGACGCATCCCATGTTCTGGATTCCAGACTATGCCTCGGTCGCCAACGAGCTCTGCCTTAGCTATGTCGTCAGGGGGGCTTGCCAATGCCTTCACCGGCCGTTTCATGTGTTGAGGGTCAGAGAAAGACCTCTGATTGTGTTAGCAGCATCCTCACTGAAGTTTGCAATCTCTTCTATCATGTTGATGAAGTCACGGAAACGTAGAAGCACCGGCAGATCTAATTTCAGAGAGTAGAGAATCGACACAATCTCTCTTTGGACTATGTCAATCTCCTTCTCGAGTCTGCAAATCTGGTCCGCCTTCTTGATTGACTCTTCGATGTTTATGTGGAGAAATCTCACAGCCTCCCTCTGGTGCGTAATTTGGTCGATGAATAGCTCGATGAACTTGGTAATCTTGCTCTTCAGGCCTCCATCGGGATTCCAAGATTCAGCTACTGCTGCGAGGTGATAACAAGCAATTTCTGCACCATCAATGAGCTTGTCATTATAGTTGACCAATCGCAATAGGTCCTCCCGCTGCATGAGTGTGTTTGCCTTTGAGAGTTCATTCAGAATGGCAAGTTTGAGTTCGTCAGCCTTCTCTTCGAGCGCGGTGATCTTCTTCAGCTGTTCCGGATCTACGGATTCGCCTTCTTCAAGCCAGTCAATGATTGATCCCTTCACAATCTTGTTTGCAGAAAGTGCGAATCTGAAGTGTTCCTCAAGCATCTGTGTGATTTGCGCCAGTTCAGAACTCATGAATCTATTATTGTCGAGGACCATGCTGCTACACCATTCTTCGGATGATTGTCGACCTCTGAGCTACCCTTTTAATTCTTTAGGACAAGCCAGGCCTGAGTGGATGGAATCAATGGAATTCTGGCAGGTCATAGTAGCCGTGATTCAAGGTCTGGTTGAATGGCTGCCAATCAGCAGTGAAGGACAAGTAGTTTTGTTTGTGTATAACTTTGGTTCCGTGCCTCCTGAAGACTTGGTGACGCTTACAGTATGGCTACACCTAGGAACTGCGATTGCAGTTCTCGCCCGTTATCCCCGCGTAATTCTTGACGTATTAACTCTGAAGGACAGACGTCTCTTTAGACGGCTACTGATTGCGACCATCTGCACGGCCATGACTGCAATTCCATTCTATATCTTCCTGAGGAATAGCATTGCCGTCTTCCATGGAGAGATGATGAACATAGTCGTAGGTATTCTACTTCTGATCACAGCAGTCATCCTGTATCTGCCGACGCGAAACTCACATACCGAGGAATCCAATAGTACTGTCAGAGAAGTTAACAATCAAGAAGCAGTTACAACCGGACTTGTACAAGGACTCGCTGTTCTTCCCGGATTAAGCAGATCAGGCCTCACCGTTTCAGCGCTTCTGATGCAGAGAGTTGACAAGGAAACTGCTCTAAGATTTAGCTTCTTGATGAGTGTTCCAGCTGTCTTGGGAATCCTCGCATTTGAAGTGCTAATCGGAGGTTCAATACCGGCATCCATGAGCGTTGTAGACCTAGTTCTGGTTGAGGTAATTGTCTTCATCGTTGGTCTAGGCTCTATGGAGTTCCTTCTTAGACTGGCAAGAACTATCAGCTTCTGGAAGCTGTGCCTAGTCCTGGCTTGTGTTGCAATTGCTTTCGGTATTCCAGCCTTACTCTGAACGTTTCTGAAACATCATGGCAATAGGAGCGTTTGCCTTGCGCCACTCGGCCAGTTTTCCCTTGTAGTCCAAGGGGACCGGATGTCTTCCATGGTTGCCTATGACTATGAAGAGCGTCCCGACTCGAGCTTGCTTGAGTAGCACCTTGACCCAGTTGTCGGTCCTTCTCACAATCTTATCCAAGAGAGTTTCGGGTGGAGTTCTGTGTCCATACTGAGCATATAGGCTTTCGAAATCCAAGAAGTGGAGAAACATGAGTTCATTCTTGAAGATGTGTTTGGTTGACTCTACGTAAGTCTGCATGTCATCACGTTTGTGCACAGTGTATCCAGGATCGAATCCGAGAGCGTCCATATCGTCTTCTCTGCAGATTACCTTCACCGACTTCCCAAAGTCGCGAACATGACGTATGAGATGGAAGTCAGCACCTTGACCTTGCAGGAGCGTCTTCAGAAGCGGGATGGCGTATGGGTCGTCAGTTTCAATGAGAGCTAGTGCCTCCATGTTCTTGATAAGAGCCTCTGGCTTGTACACCACTGCCTCGAACAGGCCAAAGTTGTCAATGATAATGATGACGACGCCTGTTGGACTGAACTTCTCAAGAAATTCCTGATTGGGTGGAGGCATTCCCTCTGGAACCTCTATACCTAGTAGTTTAATGATTGTTGAGGGGAATTCAAGTGCGGTTGTTCTCACCTGCGGATATGACATTCATTCGTCCTCGTAAACGTCATTCTCAGAAGAGAGTTCGTGTCAATAAGAGTTCTCGTCCTACGTGTGTATTCTCGTTGCACTGTTTGTCTTGCCAACACGAGCTAGTCTTATGGAAGCATTAATAGAGTCACAAGAGCGAATGCCGCAGAGGTCACATAATGACTGTCAAGGACATCGTCTACAACGACAACATCAAATTCATCCTCTCAGGCGGCAAGGGAGGTGTCGGCAAGACGAGCTGCGCAGGAGCCATGGCAGTATTGTCTGCTCGATTGGGACTCAGGACTCTTGTGCTATCAACGGACCCGGCCCATAGTCTCAGTGACAGCTTCGACCAGAATCTCTCAGGGGGAGAGATTGTGCCCATCAAAGGATTTGACAACCTATGGGGCATGGAGATTGACACAGCAAAAGGGATGAAGGAGTTTGAAGACTCCATTGGGTCCGGCGCTGCGGGACCAGAGATGGAGATGGCATCTCAACTGATGGGAGATATCAGCTCAATGTCCCCGCCCGGGTCAGACGAAGCTATGGCCTTTGGCAAGATGTTGGAGTTTCTGGAGGATAGCTCCTATGATCGAGTGATCTTTGATACAGCACCTACAGGACACACTCTCAAATTGATGGAGCTCCCTGACCTTCTTGACAGCTGGCTTGGAAGGATTCTCACGCTCAGACAGAGATTGAGCTCGATGATGGCCGGAATGAGAGCCATGTTCGGAGGAGGAGAACGTGAGGAGAGTTCCTGGGACATGCTGCAGAACACAAAAGAGAAGATCAAGGCTGCACGTCTTGAGTTGTCCGATGCAGAGAAGACACAGTTCGTTATTGTCATGATTCCGGAGGCCATGGCAGTCTTTGAAACCCAGCGGTTGTTAGGAAGTCTCAATGCGTGGAGTATTCCCGTGGATACTGTGATTGTCAACCAACTTGTTCCAGAGAGCCCTGATTGTGTGTTCTGCTCCACACGTCGCGAGATGCAGCAAACCAATCTCATAGACATAAAGGAACTGTATTCTGATCTGGATCTTATCGAGGTACCTCTTTTCGATAATGAGATAAGAGGCATTGAAGGCCTTGAGAAGCTAGGGAAAGTCCTGATAGGAGAGTAGCCATTTTGAGATTGGAAACCAAGAGGAAACTTGTCACACTATTCTTGATCTTCTTGTTCTTAGGATCAATGTTGACTGCGGTCTACTTGATGTACAGACCCTGACTTGACATCAGGCCGCAGAGAACTAGGTTCCTTTGACTCGCTTCACGACTGGCGGGCGAATCTTGTAGAGTATTCGGCCTCCACAATACGGGCACTTCACTCCGGGCAGAGTCCTTAGGCCCTCTGGAGTTACTTCTTTGTGACAACTGTGACAAATGTAGACCATTAGATATCGCCTCACATGGCCCAGCCATACAAGCTGGACCGAGTTGCATCAATCCGGAGATCTGAGCTTATGAAGCTTTACTTGTGGTGGTGTCTAGAGCCTAATCCTGGATGGTGTCAGATACAACATCACCTTCAACGAGTCCACTACTAAGGACTCTCCTGATTATGATGTCACGAACTGTACCTGCTGAGAAGCCGCCTTTGACAGTGATCAGTGGTCCTTC
>CAYFTD010000354.1:0-3750 GCA_964345915.1 uncultured archaeon | reverse complement strand
TCTTCTTTGAGGGCCTGTTGGATTACATCGCCGTAATGACCTACAATCTTGGGTCGCTCACATCAGGTTTCGAGAGCATTGTGGGAACAGGCGGTGGGCCCGTCAACATAGCTCTGATCGGCTTCGCTGGTATCTTTGCGTTGGTGGCACTGATTGAGGCTGTCGTCCTCGTACAGAGAGCTAAGGGCGACTAGCTGACACTGAGTGTAATCATGAAATAGGACCTGGAGGCTAGCTCGCGTCTGACTTGTAATAGGGCGATACATATAGTAGCTGGCGTCGAGCCAATGGACCAAATAGCTTCACGAGGTGCCTTCTGAAACCAACCGCCTCCCTAAGCTCTTTCAAATAGTCATCGAATGTTCTGGTCTGAAACTGAAGTAGACTCTGAGACTCTTTGGTGTCCATCCAGTCTGTATGAAAGTATTCTTCATCGCATGTAGGAACCAAGAACGCAGAATCAGGAAGCATGTCCATTCCCACAGCCTCGAACGTTCGAGATATGAATTCCCTGTAGGTCATTCGGCACCGTTCTCCTCCTCCAAGAAGGAGTATCTTCCCGACGGTTTCGGCGGCCACGGAGGCCGACAGTGCGAGTCCTATGTCTCTCGTGTGGACAAACTCAATCCGTTGGTCAAGAGGGATCGAGAAGATGAGTGGATCCTTGGCAGCTTCCAACCACTTCATGCTAAGAGGCGGTACTACTCCGAATCGAAGAATTGTCCAAGGAAGGTTGCTCTTGCGAATCAGATGCTCACTTTCAATCTTCGTTTCGGTATACAGGTCAGTTGCAATCTGAGGATCATTTGCAGTCCTCGGAGGACCTCTGCCTGGGCAATGGCCGTATGTCGCAATCGAGCTTGCATAGACCAACTTCGGCGCGATTCCAAGATTCTCTGTGACCTCAAGTATGTTCCTTGTGCCTCCGACGTTTACATCTCGAGTCAGACTGGGATTCAAGTCCGAGGCGGGAGGTATAATGGCGGCGAGGTGAAGCACACACTCAACATCTGTCATCGCTCTTTTGACCACTTCTTGGTCTCTTATGTCGCCCCAGACTGTTTCAAAGGCACCTCCGCGCTTGAGGCGTCGCATGACTTTCTCATTGGTCGGAGTCTTCAGGTCGAAACACCGTATCTCATGCTCGGTTTCCAGAAGCGAAACCATAGCACTTTCGCCTATGTTGCCAAAGGCACCAGTAAGAAGAACCTGCATGCTTCGAACGCAGGATTAGGTACTTATAATACTTCGGTGTCGAAATATACGGCAAGGAAATATCCATCGTCGAAACGTTCATATCTCAACTCTTACTACTGAGAGCCAATGTTCCAGCCAGGCATAGAAGGAATGAGGTCCCGTAATGAGCAGGAATCGCGAAGTTCTCATGCATGAACTAGTGGAGGCCCTAAGGCTCCTTGGCCAAGTCAAGTGGTTTCTGGGAGATACGAAGCTTAGCCTAGAGGGTTTTCTGGTCTTGGACCTCATTTCCGAGTCTGGCCCCTGCAACATGAAAGACATCGTTGACGGTTTCTCACTACCCGCAAGCACTGCGACAGGGATTGTTGACCGTTTGGTTGAGAAGAGATACGTCAAACGAGGACAATCCAAGACGGACAGAAGAATGGTTACACTTGAGATGACTCGCCGTGGAAGGCAGGTCTACGACTTGTTCAGGTCTGAGGCTCTAGCACAGATGGCGGAATCGCTGAGTCATCTCAACAAGAAGGAAATCGAAACCCTGGTCAATCTTGTGAATAAGCTGACATCAAGGATGGGCAGATCAAAGAATTAGGGCATCACCTGGACTGCGGCAGCCTTATGGTGAACGTGGATCCAATGGCTGGTTCACTCTCAACCTCAATCTTGCCACCCTGAGCCTCAACCAGCATCTTGGTTATAGTGAGTCCCAAACCGATTCCCTTCGTCTTGGTTGTGAATAGAGGCTCGAACAGCCTGCCCATGTATTCCTCAGGTATCCCAGAGCCGGTATCCTTGAATGCGATTGAAATCCAATCTGGTCCTTCCGGAGTCGACACAACTGTGAGCGTACCACCCTCAGGCATGGCTTGGTAGGCATTGACCACCAAGTTGGAAAAGGCTTGCTTGAGTTGGAATGGGTCGGCCGATATGATTGGCAATTCGGGTTCTAACTCAGTTTGTACAGTTACACCTTCTGCGGGGCGAACCTTGGATAGAATGTCCTGAATCAGTTCGTTTGCATTCACATCTTCCAGGGTCGGTGGCCTTGGTTTTGCTAGACCCAGAAGGCTGTCCACGGTCCTCACTGAATGGCCAACCTCAGATTCAATCGTATCAATGGCAGCAGCCACATCGTTGTTGGTTGTGTCAAGGGCCATCTTTAGGAAGGTGGCCGAGTTCAATATTGCAGAGAGAGGGCTGCGGAGCTCATGGCTGATTCCTCCGCTTAGCTGCCCAAGCACAGCAAGTCTCTCTTTAGCTAGTAACTCTTCTTGAGTCTTCTCGAGCTCCTGAGTACGCGATTCCACCCTCATCTCAAGCTCCTCGTTCAAGACGATTAGTTCTTGACGCGACTTCTCGAAGCCATAGGCAGACAACCAAACGATGACTGCTATTGTGTGAAACACAATCGCGGTAGGAACAAGCGGGTAACCGTCGACAATCACAGGGTACGCAAGTAGAGCACTACTGCACATGGCCACGACAATACCCGCCCATGGGCGAATTAGGACGGCCGAAACAACAATGGGAACTGTGTAGAGGAGCGTGATGCTATTGTCAATCAATCGCAACAGGGTGGTCATCACGAGAAGAAACAACACAAAGAGCAGCCTCGCTATGTCACCGAAACCTTGGCGGTCTATAAGATATATCGCGACCATTGAAGCAAGTGACGCGAGTGTGAAGGGAAGGGCGGTCATATCACCAAGGAGGTCGACACCGAGGGCAACGATCATACCGATTGTCACGGTGAAGAGCATGATCCTAAGGAACTGACTCCGGAGGGCGCTGTCTGATTCGGTTGCAGGCACCTCAAGGAAATCTTGGAATCTCTTCAAACAAGTCGACTTCCCACGAACTACATGGCATCTTACGAGCGAGAGCAACGTACGACCGCATACATGGTAGCCGCTGCTCGCATCCCCGTCAATAACATGCTCTGGGCTAATAACAATGTATCTATGCGGGACTGGTCGTCTTCTCATAGAAAGCAAGATCCTTGAATCTGTAAGGCCGCTCAGTAGAAACTGAGAACGAGTTCCAGAGGTGATCTCGATGGTCATGCAGAAGACCACCTCTGTGACACTTTGGACCCTACCATAATGTCTTGACACTCGTTAGAACGAACAACGTTATTATGCGTCTGGCTTGAACAGGGGATTGCCTGAAGGGATGGATGCACTTCTTGACAAGAGAAGTGAGTTAGATGCCACCAGATTCAATTTCGCCTGCTGCTGTCAAGTCAACTACCTCGGTCCTAGCAGATAGGCGGCATGTCACCACAGTCCTCGTCTGGTTGGCTCTTTCCGCTCTCACACTCGTAGTATTCACTCTCATGATTCCACTCTACTTTGATTGGATGCTCTTGAATGCCCAACAACCCGAGATCTTTGATGCGCTCATTGATGTGGGATTTACGCCTGATTTCTATGCCACGGTTATCTCAGTACGGGACGCAATCGTTGCGGGGTTCTTTGTTGTCACTGGTCTGGCGCTGTTTGCCCGTCAACACGACAATCGTTGGATTGCCTTCGTTTCTTTGACTCTCAT
>CAYFTD010000353.1:0-3685 GCA_964345915.1 uncultured archaeon | reverse complement strand
TTGACAGAAGAACAGAAACACATCATCTTCTGGGGCACAACTGAACAGTATGAGGACCACTGGCTAGGCACTAATCAAGAATATGAAGTCAAGTGGGAGGGCCACTTCAAGAGGACCTTTGAGGGTTTCATCCCGCGTCAACAGCGGATATATCGCCAAACTAGATCAGAGGGTAGAAGGCGAGACATTGAACGCTTAATGTCAGAAAGACCCTGTCCCGTCTGCAAAGGGCTTCGTCTGCGCCCGGAGTCACAGGCAGTGACTTTTGGTGGTCATTCAATCTCAGAAATTGACGAGTTGTCAATCAAGGAGCTGGATAGGTTCTTCAAAGAGGTCAAGATTGAGCTTAGGTTTGAACCAGTTGCAGCACCCATTCTCCGGGAGATACAAGGACGGATTGGCTTCCTTCAGGATGTTGGTCTGGACTATCTGACACTCAACCGTACCGCTCCCACCTTGGCAGGGGGAGAGAGCCAGAGAATTCGACTTGCCAGCCAGATTGGCTCAAACCTTGTGGGCGTTACCTATGTATGTGATGAACCAAGTGTAGGTCTGCATGCCCGTGACAACCAAAGATTCTTACAGTCTTTGATGCGGCTTCGCGAACTAGGCAACACTGTACTTGTCGTGGAGCATGATGAGGAAACCATGAGAAGTGCAGACTATGTCATAGATCTTGGTCCAGGAGCCGGTGCTGAGGGCGGCGAGGTCGTAGTGGCAGGTCCCATTGACAGAGTTCTGAAGTCAAGACAATCTATCACTGCACGATATCTCCGAGGTGAAGAACAGATACCTCTGCCAGATGCTCGGAGAGAGTCCAATGGTAGGTTCCTTGAAATAAGAGGAGCACGTCACAACAATCTGAAAGACCTCGTTGTCAGGTTACCGCTTGGCATGTTCATCTGTGTCACAGGAGTATCAGGTTCAGGAAAGTCGAGCCTTATTGTGGAAACGCTACAACGCGAACTGGCTCGCAGGTTCCACCATGCTGAGGCAGTGCCTGGTGACCACGATGAGTTGGTGGGGGCCGAGCAACTCGATAAGGTAATTGTGATTGACCAGAGCCCTATTGGCAGGACTCCACGTTCCAATCCGGCAACCTACGTTGGCTTATGGACTCCTCTAAGAGAGTTGTTTGCCAGCCTTCCCGAGTCAAAGATTCGAGGGTACAAGCCAGGCAGGTTCAGCTTCAACGTCAAGGGTGGAAGATGTGAGAAGTGTAAGGGAGCTGGTGTTGAGATTATTGAGATGCAGTTCTTGCCACCAGTGCAAGTAACATGCAAAGATTGCAAGGGGCGCCGCTATGACCGAGAAACCCTTCAAGTGAGGTTCAAGGGCAAGAACATTGCTGACGTTCTCGACATGAGGATTGACGAAGCAGTCGAGTTCTTTACAGGAGTCCCTTCAATCTATAGACGACTCCGCACACTCTGTGACGTTTCGATGGGATATGTCAAGCTCGGTCAGCCCGCCACAACTCTTAGCGGTGGGGAAGCTCAAAGGGTCAAGCTGAGTAAGTTCCTCTCGAGACCCGCCACAGGTCAGACACTATTGATGTTAGACGAACCAACAACGGGGTTGCACTTTGCTGACATCAAGAAGCTACTGCAAGTGCTTCACCGTCTGGTTGACCTTGGAAACACCGTCTTAGTCATAGAGCATCAACTCGATGTGGTGAAGACAGCCGACTGGATCATTGACCTTGGACCTGAAGGTGGTGATGATGGAGGATACCTAGTCGCTGAAGGTACACCTGAAGAGATAGCTGCCTCCAATGAGTCCTATACTGGAGAATATCTCAGACAAGTCCTAGAAAACAGTTGTCGAGGGGGGTCAAGCGTATGACAGAGTACATCAAGGTGCGCAAGGCCGAGGAACACAACCTCAAGAAGATCGACGTTGAGATACCTCGTGATCGTCTTGTGGTAATCACTGGACCTTCTGGGTCGGGCAAGTCCACTCTTCTCTTCGATACCTTGTTCGCTGAAGGTCAGAGGAGGTATGTTGAATCCCTCTCCTCATATGCAAGACGCTTCCTTGGTCGTCTTGACAAACCGAAGGTCGAGAAGATTACAGGACTCCCACCGGCAATCTCGATTGAACAGAAAGGCCGAACGAAGAATCCGAGAAGTACAGTTGGAACGAGCACAGAGATTCACGACTACCTGCGGCTCTTGTACGCCAATGTAGGGGTTCAACATTGTGTCCACTGTCAAAGACCGATGGAGCAACTAACGGCCGAGTCGGCTGCCAGGTTATTGCTGGATGAGAATGGAGGAGAACGAATCCACATCATGGCACCAGTCGTGAGAGGAGAAGTAGGAAATCACAGTCAATTGCTGGAGACTCTGCTCAAGAACGGATTTGCCCGAGTCAGAGCAGATGGCAACACCCATGATATAGAAGGTCTTGAGCTCGATGGTAGGAGGAAGCATGACATTGAGGTCATCGTGGACCGCATAGAGCTCATACAGAAGAACCGAGAGCGCTTGATTGGTTCGCTCGAAACCGCATTGGAAACCGGTGAAGGGGCTGCAATCGTGGCGCGGGAAGGCGAAACCGACCTCGTGTTCGCTGAGCAGTTGATGTGTCCAAGATGTGGAATTCAATATGACAAACTCGGGCCAAAGGCATTCTCCTATAATAGACCTGACGGGGCCTGTTCCACGTGCAACGGCCTCGGAGTGATGATGTCAATCGATCCGAGGCTTATTGTGCCCGACCGCAATATGACAGTTAGAGAGATCAGTCGAAGAGTGAACGGTGGTGAAAGAGCATGGTTCCTCCGACGATTAGAGGCTCTCGGACGCCTGCTTGGTTTCTCAATAGAAACTCCATGGAAAGAATTGTCTAAGTCCCAGCGTGACGAGTTCCTGTGGGGTAGGTCAGAGCTGGTTTTGGTCTATGTAATGGAGTCTGAATCATCTAGGTGGGAGGTCACCCGGAAGTGGAGGGGTATCATTCCCTGGCTCAACAAGGTATTCGAAGACGCCAAGGGTAGCGACAAACGATGGTACCAGTGGCGTGCTCGTCATATCGCGAACGTGCTATCTAGTAAGACCACTTGTGAATCGTGTGGCGGACGCAAACTGAAACCAGAGAGCTTGGCAGTCACAGTCGGTGGAATGGCAATCGATGAGGTGACCTCGATGACCATTGAGGAGGCCTCGAACTTCTTTGAGAGTATCGAACTATCTGAACGGGACATGAAGATCGCCGAGCTTGTTCTGAAAGAGATTAGAGGAAGGTTGAGGTTTCTCCTCGCTGTCGGCTTGGAGTACTTGAACCTCGACCGTCTGTCGATGAGTCTCTCTGGAGGCGAGAGCCAAAGAATCAGGTTGGCAACACAGATCGGTTCTGCGCTCACTGGAGTTCTCTACTGCCTCGATGAACCGTCTATCGGTCTCCACCCTCGAGACATCAACCGCCTCATTGATACATTCTATCACTTACGTTCCTTGGGGAACACTGTTGTAGTCATAGAACACGACAGAGATACTATCCAAGCTGCCGACCACATTGTCGACCTTGGGCCTCTTGCGGGTATCCATGGCGGAGAGGTTGTCGCCACTGGTCCTCCTTCTGATGTTCTTTCAGATCCGAAGTCATTGACAGCACAGTACCTGGCCGGGGAGCGGCAGATTCCAGTGCCTATTGAGAGAAGGCAAGGCAACGGCGAGAAGAT
>CAYFTD010000352.1:0-5905 GCA_964345915.1 uncultured archaeon | reverse complement strand
TATGCTGGAGGTGGTGAATCTTTGCCAAACCGTACTTCATGTTGGCTCTGCACAGCGAGTCAGCTGCATCCTGCAGTCCCATTGAGAAGAGATGGCGGGAGGCGCGTTTGAGCTTCTCATCCTTTGTCATTGACTCGTAATCGCTGGTCAAGCCCTCACCCCATCCTATACTAGTCCTTCCTTCTCAAAGATGTGCTCTATTGAGGACATTCTCGAAGACAGACGTTCCTCCAGCACAAAGACGAAGTCCATCAACTCTCGATGCAAGTCATCGCCCAGCTCACGACTATAATCAAAGTTGAGCTTGTCGTAGTCATCCTTTCGCTTGTCCATATAGGTGGTTAATATGTGTTCCAAACTGCCTGTCTTGCCAACGAAACCTCTCATGAGACCCATGAGTCCCAATCTGTCCAGCGTATCGGAATCATAGACCACTCTCTCCTCAGGGGTCTTGGGAGGTATCATAGATGTTGGAGTGTGGCGTATCACGACGCGGCATATAGAGTCTCGAAGAGTCTTCTCTATTTTGAGACCATCCAGATACTCCTCTGTTAGCGTTCCCCCGAATAGTCCGTGAATGTGAGAGAATACACGGTTCGTCTTTCCGATATCATGCATCAAGGCGCCGGCAATGCAGACGAATGGATCGACCTCTTCCTCTATGTTCTTGGCGATTTGAATTGCGTATCGACATACTGTCAATACATGAGAATAGTCATGGCTATCGCTTTCAGCATGTGCAGTCCTTACAAAGTCCTGCATGGTCAGAAGTTTTTCCAATTCCTGTTCTGTCAGTTGACGTGAGAAGACCATCTCGATTCAGTCTGTCTTTGTGCGAAACTTGTTAAAGCTTCGCTGGACACAGAAACAACTCCTACGAACTCCCTTTTTTTGGGGTCCGTTCAGTAGAAAGCACAATTATGATATGGTGTGGCATTGGCAACGCGAACGAGCAGTGATGACAAATGACTCAGGACAAGCCGGAACACGATGACCCACAAATGACACTCGTTGGTGGTGCAAGTGCTACGAAGCAATATGCTGTCGGAGTCGTGCTTGCTGCCGTCTACAGTGTCAGTGCACTAATCCCCATCAGTGCCTTTCTTGGAGCTGCAGGCCCACTCGCGCAACTCACATTGACTATCTGTATAGCTCCACTATTCGGGATCTTGCTGGGTCCGACAAGGGGATTCGTGTTTGGGCTAATTGGAGGCCTGATCACCATGTATCTACCGGGAGTTTCGCTATTCGTACCTACCGTGATCATTGGCCCAGCGATATCAGGACTTCTCACAGGTTTGTGTCTTAGGCCCTTTACAAGAATAGGGTCGACTCAGATACCAGGTCCCACTCTAACGTCCATCTACATTGCGGCAATCATAGTGCTGTACCTGATTCCAAACTTCGAAGCCTGGTGGTTCATGATTTACTATGTGCTAGCAGCAATTGTCGCAGTTACACTGCAGTTTGAACCATTCAGATTCGATCTATCAAGACAGGGTTACAAGAGATTCTTGCAGCTCATTCCGATTGCGCTGGTGGGTACAATCACTGACTTCTCAATGATGACAATGGGTGCGGTGTACATACTCGAAGTGCCTGCAGCTGCTTTTGGCTTCGCAATCTTCCCATTCATGCTTGCGGAGAGGACCACTGCAACGATAATCAGTGCCATTGTCGCGGTGATTGTGCTGTCCACCTTCAAAGACCTGTTTCCAGGATCGGAATAGACTACTAGAATATGGCTATGACAATGAACCATGCCCCGAGGACAACCTGAAACAGACCCACTGCAATGTTTATCCAGTCCAGTCCTCCGACAGTTGCTCTTCTCTTTGCCTTGTCTGTGCCCACTGTGAGAAAAGCCCCCCACAGAAGGTCCGTGGAGATATGAGTGAAGTACACCAACACACCGGCAAGGAACACGGTCCCTACTCCCACTTGGAGCTCTGTCATCAGTAGAGTGACACTGCTCAACCCAACTCCAAACCACCAGAGCAGGAAGTATGGGCTCAAGATGCTGACAGCAGCTCCCTGGACAGTGGCTTCAAGGACGGTTGAGGTACTTGCTTGAGAACCGATGCTTGATTCAGCGGTCGGGCTCTGATATCGATAGTCCTTCAAGGCCAAGAGTCCAAAGAGCACTATAACAATGCCTCCAAAGCCCACTAGAAGATCAATTGTCATCTGGTCAAGGGTCAGGGCCTGAACGCTGATGATTATGGCCGCAATGATGCCAAGTTCTACGATGGCATGCCCTACCATGGGGAGAATTCCGTGCAATCTGCCTCGCTTGCTTGCCTGCTGAACCACTGCTGCTGAGAGTGGTCCGGGTGCCAAAGCTCCAGTGAGCGAAAGGGCGAACCAGACTGCAAGTATCTCAACAACAGCCATTCGTAGACCTCTTTCGAGCCCTAGGTAGAGCAACAAAAAAGGATGCTGATGCAAGCCTCGTTAAAGAATCTCTTGTATCAATTGTAATACAAATCATAAGAAATCGCCCTTCTAGAAACTCTTAAGAGCGGTCTGACGGGAGGCGAGTGTAATCTCGGAGCTGTGCCTAAGTGAAACAGGTTCAGATCGTAGTGCCTTTCGACAAGACCGAGGCTGTCTACGACTTCGTTCTTGACGTACTTTCAGTCAAGAATGTCATGAAGTTCACACTCGACAATGCGCACCTACTGCAATTCAGGATTCCAGACGATGCAGCACTCGAGACCATGGAGAAGCTCAAGTCTCGTGGAGTCGGAGTCGAGTATGGGTTCATAGATATTCTCGACCTGAAGGCCTCTCTTCCAAGAGAGACTGAAGAAACAAAGGAAACCAGAATCCAGAGAGAGGCGACCCTTGCTGTTGAGGAGATCTATGAGAACGTCAAGGCTCAAGCGTCTCTTAGCTTCGACTTCATAGCATTCACTATATTCGCTGCCGTCATGGCAGGGTTTGGGCTTGTACTGAACAACGTGACTATTATCGTAGCCTCGATGCTACTGAGTCCTCTGATGGGACCTATGTTAGGGGTTGCGCTTGGCTATGTTGTGCAAGACAGGAACCTCTTTGTGAAGGGGACAATGAACGAGCTGATCTCCCTAGGGTTGTCACTAGCCGTTGGAGTGGTTCTGGCATTTCTACTAGCCGGCTTCGATCTTGGAGTCATGAGTGCGATTGAGAGTGATGTCGGCAGTGGAATCGTGACCGAGATCACACGAAGGGGAGGAGTAGGCGCCCTTCCATTCTCGTCCATAGACATCGGAATCGCTATCTTCTCCGGCGCAGCAGTGGCCATTTCGGTCACTAAGGGCGACATGTCTTCACTAGTTGGTGTTGCCATTTCGGCGGCACTGATGCCACCTGCAGTTAATGCATCCCTCATGGTGGTATTGGGCCTACTCACAGGTTCCCTAGTCGGTGTCACGATTGGGGTGAACTCTTTCCTGCTCTTGGCGATGAACATAGTTCTGATTGACATCGCAGCCATCATCATGTTCCGTGTGAAGCGCCTGACAGTCATAGCCGACAAGTCCGCCACTTGGACTGCTGTTACTGAGTTCAGACACACTCGATCAAGAAGCCTGTATCACGTTTCTCCAAACGAGCAGGGTGAAGCCAGGCCGGATTCGGCGGATGCAGCGACTTTCACGCCTGCACCTACGGCCACTCCATCTGAACCTACGCCACCTGGCCCACCTCCTGATGAGGACGCTTCGTCTGAAAGCAGCTAGAAACCGATGCGTGTGTGTGAATTCGAGTTTCCATGGAAGTTGGGTAATACTAGCATTCTAGAATCGCCGTAAGACTCCACTATTGAGGAGACGGTCCATTGGGTACTGCTAAGGGAACCAAGAACAAGCTGATAAAGGGACTCACAGAGCATGATGTTCTGACTTTCGAAGAAGAGAAGATGAAATACCAACGCAGGCAAGGTCGCAAGGTTACAGACCTTGAGTTCCTCCGATTCCTGCTGATGTATGCATCTCGCCCATCCATCCCAGGCAAGGAGGGTGTTTCGAGACGTTTGATCCGTCAGATTCCTAATTACGACAAGAATGAAACTCTGCTTGAGAAGGTTCGCGAGAGTGGCGGCGTCCAGAGATAGCGCTACTATCCATAGAATCTGGCCAAGAACTCCTTGAAGTAAGGGCAGAGACTTCCCATCCAAAACAGGTTGCCGAAGCAGTCCTTGCTCAGTGCCTTACGTTCCACGCGGCACTCAAAGTTCCGTTCACCATCAAAGAACACACAGAGGTCACTCTCAATGGAGGGGTCGTCATAGACTGTCTGTCTGACCTCCCTCATGGGAATTGAGTCAAGCGACTCAAGCCATCTATTGGCTGGACCAACAATCCCCTTCACAGTTTCAATCAACTCTGGGTCAGCGTCCTCCTCCATTGCCCACCTTGTGACTAGTTCGCTTACATCCGCATTAAAAGCTGCCAGAGGGTATCCAATCTCTGCTGAAACCTCTCTAGCTCGACGATAGATGTTGATGGCTTCGCCGTACTTTCCGGTCAGGAAGTTTGCATCTCCGGCTAGGAAGAGAGTGAGCACCAAGAGCTTCTTCATCCCGGCTCCTTCGACCAAATCAATGGCCTTCTCGTACATCTCAGTCGCGGCTACGGTGTTCCCTTTTCTCAGCTCGACGTCACCTAGGTTGGCAGTGGCAATGGCAATGCCTCTCATGTACTCTGCTTCTTGACTGATTTCAAGAGCTCGTCT
The DNA here is from genome assembly GCA_964345915.1 of uncultured archaeon. GTDB lineage: Archaea > Asgardarchaeota > Thorarchaeia > Thorarchaeales > Thorarchaeaceae > SMTZ1-83. The sequence goes on along the minus strand of CAYFTD010000352.1, from coordinate 1,189 downwards.
GTTGTAGGTCTCCATCTGGTCTATCTGGCCGAGTGTTCGGTCTATCTCTCCTACATTGATCAGAGTCCCAGCTAACCCAATCTGATTGTTAAGCCGCTGCTGGATAACGAGCAACTCCTCGAAAGTATCACGAGCTTCTTGCAGCTGTCCTTTGTTGAGCAACATGACACCTTCCACATTTCTAGCGTCAGCCACTCCTTGGAGATAGCCCATGCTTTCATACTTGCGAATGACATGAGCAAGGATTGCTCGGGCTTTGTCGTACTCGTAGAGCTCCAAGAGAATCCTCGCTCTATTGAAGCTGATGTCAGTGAGGGCAAGAACGTGGTCAAGGTGCTTTGCCGTATCTTCGGCTGAGTCCAAGCGAATGAGCGCCTCTTCTCGTGAGATTGACTTGCTTGCGGCGTAGGCCAAGACGATGCGGGCTCTTAGAAGTGCTGCTTGAACCATTGTACGAATCTCTTGATCTCTGGCCGAGATTATGGTGACCTTGTCAATGCTCTCTGTAGCGACATCTGTGGCGTGGTCAGTGTATCCTAGGTCTATCAGAACGGATGCTAATTGCCCGGCCAACTCCGCAAATACGATGTACTCCTCGGCCTGCCATGCTTGATTTGTGATGTTTCGGAGGTTGTTGAGCCATCTTGGGTCGAGGCTCTGTCGACAATAAGCAGCTGCCGCATAACCTCTCGATGCTAGGTTTGACGAACCTCTGGCCAGGATCTGATTGTAGCCATACTTACCACGTAGGAAACTTGCCTTGGCACACATGGCAAGAAATGCAGAGCTCCTATTCTTCCATTCCCCGCTGCCGACGAACTCAAGCAGTGCGTCAGTGAAGAGCAAGAAACGATCTTTGTCTGACCTCCCCTCGAGTGACATCCGGCTGAACAACTGTTCCTTCTCTGAAGGCTCCAAGTCCTTCAAATACATGGCGAACTCAGGTATCGTCAAATCCTCAGTCAAGGTCAACGTTTCTCCGCGCTTAAGCAAAGGCTCCCAATAGTTTCTCTCCGACAACCGATTCTTCTGCATCAAAAGGCTTCTAACAAAACTGTTCGCAAAGCTCTTGATGTGTGTTACCGATGCTTGCAACTTGTGCAAATGCAAAAAGACAGATGGTGACTCCAGTTTTGAAGATTATGCAGAGGTACGTAACCTCTTGTCAGGAGCAACTTTCCGTATCAAG
>CAYFTD010000351.1:0-2380 GCA_964345915.1 uncultured archaeon | reverse complement strand
GCCTCAACTGGGGCAATGCTCATCATCTCTGACATGCGGGGATACTGAATGGCCGAACGAAGCTCTCGAACAATCAGGAAGAAGAGTCTGTCAACCTCCTCATCGCGTTCTATGACATCGTCTGCCACATCCTTAGTTCCTTCAAAGTAGGCTCTAAGGGCATCATTCAACATTCTGGATGCAATCAGATTCATTCTCTTCATTGCTTTCCGTACCGGCAGAGTGGATGGATCTACCAGACATCTGACCACAATCTCATGCTCCTCTTCATGAGATATCTCGTCGGTAATCTCAAGGGCCACGAATCTGTTGATTATCTTCTTCAGCTCCAGCCTCTGATCATTAGTTATTGGCCTGTCACTTACCACTCGAATCTCGTCAAAGCCCAGCAAGTACTTGCTAGTAATCTCCCAACGCAGGTTGTCTTCAATCTGAATCGTTGTAGTTCTTGCTTCACCCGCCTTTGGAAGCCTAGGGTCCACTATCAAACAACCGTCTTCACGCTCGGCAACAACAACTGGGTTTCCCTTTCGAAGGTCATGCCTAACGACCCAGTCCTTTGGCAGTATTATCAAGAATGAGCTGCCTTTCTCTCCACCTGTCTGCTGAAGTTTCCTTATGGTGACCATTCTCTCCACCCGAAATAGATAGCTCCAAATCCTCGTTGAACAGTCCTCTTATTACACTTCCCGCATTTACATGAACTCACTGCTCAACATGGCACTTGAGTTGATTACCCCTTTTATTCAATCTCCTATTGTAGGCGATGTTTAAATCGGAATGGTGTGACAGCCCGAGGGATGACCATTGACACAAGTCGATCGTCGAGCACTTTTGGAGAAGCTGATAAATTCAGGTCTACAGGTATCGCCCGACGCACTCGACTTCATTCTGAGTCTGGAATCTCCGATGCTCGTAGTAGAATCATTGGTCGTTGACCATCGTACCTCGACCAGTCCATCAGTCCTGTCACGTGAATATATTGCCAATTGGTTACTAGATGAGAAGACAAGTCAAGAAGCGAAGCCAGCAACCGCTGAGAACCATGCAATCATAGACACATTCGAGATAGAATCTGAATCCTTCGAAAACGAGATTGAGTCGACAATCAGAGTCCTCAAGAACCCTACCTATGACTCTGTAGGCTCTGCAGGAACTGTAGACGATTTCTTGGCTCTATTCACAGACCGATATAGCCGTATTAGGAGGATATATGCGGGCCGTATCGACACCCAAGGTGCCCTATCCCCAGCAGTTGCCAGAATGAGGCGGGATGATGCCAGACGACTCAGGGCAATGGATAGAGAGGGGCAACCTAGACGTCGCCCACCAAGTTTGAAGGTACTTGGGATTGTGAAGGACAAGAATGTGTCCGCATCAGGAAACATGATCATTGAGATTGAAGACGTTGAAGGGTCCATAGTGGCAGTAGTCCCCACGGGTATTGAGGGACTAAGAGGTCAACAGCTCTCTGAGAAAGCCAGTTCAGTAGTGCTAGACGAAATCATATGCATATCTGGATTTGTGGACCAAAATGGTAGAATGATAGCAGATGACGTGATATTTCCGGACATCCCCATGGCCCGTGAGGCCGGGAGAGCTCGGCGCGAAGTCTATGCGGTCTTCATATCCGACATCCACTGTGGAAGCAATGAGTTTCTAGAGGACGAGTTTGATCGTTTTATCGACTGGATCAGCGGCAGGGACTTGGATAGCTCTGAGAAGAGTATGGTCAAGCTGATCAGGTACCTCTTGATCGGTGGTGACCTGGTAGACGGGATTGGAGTATATCCTACTCAGCGAAATGATTTGTCAGTACCCAACATCCATGAGCAATATGCTCTCCTTGCTGAAAAGCTCCGCAAGATTCCGGATGAAATCAAGATCCTGTGTATTCCAGGCAATCACGATGCCTGTAGACAAGCACTTCCACGTCCCCCAATCTTGCAGGAATTTGCAACTCCCCTTTACAATCTAGGCGACCGTCTAATGATGTTCGGTGATCCTTGTCAACTAGTTATTGAGGGTGTCAACATAATCATGACACATGGAGACTCGCTTGACGATTTGGTTACAAACATACCTAGAGCCTCCTATAGGGAACCAGCAATACCCATGAAATCGCTTCTTCAGAAACGTCATCTTGCTCCTCTGTTTGGGGGCAAGACGGAGCTAGCTCCACTGCATCGAGATTGGATGGTCATTGACACGCCTCCTGATATAATCCATTTCGGCCATGCACATCATAATGCAGTTGATGTTCACCATGGTGTTCAGATAATCAACTCCGGAACTTTCCAAGCACAAACGGACTTCATGCGAAAGCAGGGAATTGTACCTACCCCTGGAATCGTTACTCTAGTGAATCTCAGGACAGGTG
>CAYFTD010000350.1:0-6359 GCA_964345915.1 uncultured archaeon | reverse complement strand
GAGAGTCCAGTCACGTCAATCCAGACAGTGTATATACCGCCCCCGGCATCCGTCAATCCATAGATGTCGATACTGTTGTTTCCTATTGTCGCACCCTCTATCCCAGTGCCGGCCTCAACATCAGTATAGTTCAATGTGATCAGGGCATCGGTGTCAAACGGTGTTGTGACTTGAGGGAAGTTGGGAGATGTGAGAGAACTGAACACCTCTCGGAAGACGAAATGGATTGTTATCTGTGCATTTGCATGACTTGAATTGGAGGGACTCAACTGCACTGTGATGCTATAGGGACCACCAACTCCGAATTGAGCCCAAGAAATCGTGAGTCTGTATCTTCCTATGCCGTTCTCGGTTGTATCTATCGAGGGTGAGTATGATGGCACCGCGAACTCGCCCGGAGTCAGACCTGTGATTGGTGTCCCATAGCTGCCTCCAGGTTCGCTGACGTTGACTCTGAGATAGACCTCAAATGGACTCCCAATTGCGAACACCAGATCTGTCGGATCGTGATACAGGACTGTGGTCATACTTCGGATTGTTACATCAAACCCGTAGTCGGTCGGAGCATCATAGGCTGTACTACTCATTGTCACCGAGAGTATGACAGACCAAGTTCCTACCGCCCAATCTGACGTGTCATAGACCAAGTCATAGCTGGAAGGAGAGGTGAAGGTCTGGACCTCAAAGCCCTTGGTGAACTTGAATTCAGTCACCTCTCCAATTGGAACACTCGAGTCTGTGTCCAGATCCCACAGAAAGACGGTCAGCGGGGTAACGTTGCCATAGGGTTGGACTACCACACCTGATACGGAAACAGAGGTGTAGTGCTCCCTAACGGTAACATCGAAATCGTAGTCGGGCGGATTATAGTAATCAGTGTCTGACATGGTGATTGTGACTGTCAGAGTTTCGGCTGTTACACCCCAAGCGTTCGTAGTTAACGTGAAACCAGGACCGGTGCCAGTGTAACCAACTACACCATGAGTCAAAGAGTCAAAGGTGATGGAGGCTACGGCAGAGAAGGGAATAGTCGTCCCAGTGTCAATGTCAGTTAGAATCACGGTGATAGGGATGTTCTGACCCCACGGAATCGCCAAATCTCCCGATACCGACACTGATGTGTAATGACGTCTGAGTGTGAACGTGATATTGACACTCGACATCTCAAGAAGTGTACCTGGTTTGGTTGCATTGAGTATGTACCAGTATTGCCCAGCGCTCAAGGCACTCGTAGGTATCGTGACGTCGTATCGACCACTACCTTGGTCCACGAAGGACACAGGAGTCCCATTTGAATAGGTGATTGATGCTCCAGCAATTGGCAGATTATCATAGGTGTCCCTGAATACGAGGGTGGCTGTGAAGTCGTTGCCAATCAGGGTTGTTGTCACATCCTGATAGGATAGGTCCGTTGAATGATAGAGGTCAACTTCCAGAGACGTGCTTGAGTCTTCATAGTAGGGATGTGAGGATTGAATTTCGATGTGCCATCTCTGTGCAAGTCCAAGGTCAGACGTATCTACGTACAGTGCATACCTCCCGCCGCTCATGTCTGCAAGTGTCAAGCTGCTGGGTGTGGTCCAGTTCATTGTGACTGTGGAGCCGCTGACCTTCTGTGCGATTATTGTGTCAGTCAAGTCCACCTCAATGTAGAGCATGTCCCCAGCAGCCGCCGTAGACAAAGCAGAAGGTTCGATCAAAGTGAGAGAAGTCTCATGCCTTACGATGAAGTTCCTTTCATACAGGCCGGTCATAGTTGAAACTGAAGTCCCAGTGTCGTTGTAGTAGACTGTTGCAGTCCACTCTCCGGCCGAAGCTGTTGCATCGAGCGTCTTTCTGAATGTGTGGTCAGGTGAAGAACGCTCCTGTTCGCTACCCACGCCATAGAATCCGATGGGGTTGTTCTGATTCCTATACTCAGTGAGAATCCAGCCGTCCGTTCGGGCACCCGTCGAAACTCTGAACTCATCCAAATAGCCAAAGAACCAACCCTGATTCCCTGGGAACTCCCCGTCAGTATCGCCGCCTCCAATCCCCCAGTCAGCTGAGAAGGACACGTTGGCCCAGGTTGCGCTGCCTGCTGATCCGACGGCTGTATCATCTTGCCCATTGATGAATATTCTGTTGCTGCCTGGGTCAGCGGAATTCAAGTAGCACGTAAAGTGATACCAACCAGCCGACCAGAACGTTCGAGTAGTCCACTTATACCTGTTGAAGTGAAGGTCGTTCTCAACCTTGAACACAAGAGTCCCGTTAGGCACTGTACCTTGCGCATAGTCCTGACCGACAAGTGCGATGTGCATGTCGTTGTCGTCGTCAATATACTTCTCCATGATGAGTCTCGAAGTTGTAGTGGAACTACTGTGATCGTAGGTTATTCTGAACCATCCTGAAATGGTGACATCGGCCTCTGGACTCAGCTGGTCAGTGACGACAATCTGGTCATTGAAACCATCGCGGAAGTACTGACTATAGCCGCTTCCAACACCACTGCTTCGGGCATTTCCATTCTGAACTCCGTCGTATCCGTTCGAAGTAGAATCCTCATGGATGACTCCGCTTCCTCCTGTGATCGTATCTTCAGCAAAGTGCCACGCCGCCTCGTAGTTCGACGTCCATACGGCCTCGGGGTTTTCCAAGTTGTCAACCACGACATTTCCATAGTACATCGATATCACATCGGGACCAAGGTCGGTTAGGTTGGCTTTGACCCAAGCCACGAGTAGGCCCAGCGTCTGGTCAAAACGCTCAATCTCGTGTGCGAGTACAACTGAACCATACGCAAACATGATGTCGGACCCGTCGGCCTTTACTTTCGACGGATTCTGGAGGTCAGCGGATGTAATCCTGATGAGAACCGGAAAGTCAGTGAGATCCTCCGCAACATCAGCACTGTCAATCGTTATGTCCTTCCTGTACCTGAATGACGGGAATTGGTGCGTAGTTGCACCGGTCGTGGTGTTCGAGTCAGTGTACCAAACCGACCCGGTGGGATCGGTCAGCACGAGGCCAGCTGTTGCTCCGTTGATTGTCGGAGTCGTCGCTAGAAACTCCATCTCATTACCGATGTCAAAGACCTCGGTCATAATGAGAGGCTGACCAGTCGTTCCAAGAGCCAAGTCTTGCACAGCATTAGAGCTGACAAACTCGACCGTCCACACACCCCAGAAATCAATTGAGGTCATATTGAGTGTCAAATAGCCACCCTTGTACCACCATTCACTACCGTAGGACTTCTCTTGATTCAACGGATTCAAGACTCTTGTCGGCTTCCACTCAATCGGATACTCTACAATAAACCCAATCTCCTGAGTGAGCGCAGGAGGTGAAACCAGGACCTTCCCAACCCAGTCAACAAGTGAGTTGTTACTCATGTGGAATGAAGTGCCCTCTGAGAAGTTCTCATCCAGCGACTTGCCTTCGCCTTCGATGTCAAGGCTCATGGTGTAGCCGATATCTACGGGTATCGGGGACTCTGTGGAGAAGACGAGAGAAGCTGTCTGTACCACCGGTGGACTGTTAGCCTGTTCGACGCCTACAGAGTAGAAGCTCGACGTGTCCACCTGATTGGCAAACTCAGTGGCAATCCATCCGTCTGACAACACTCTTGTCGTCATACGAATCTCGTCAATCTTGCCGTCGAAGAACCGATTGTTTCCTGTGCCTGTCTGCCAGTTTCCAATGACAAACGGGATGTATGAGTCCATCACAGTGTCGCCATCTCGAGCGACAGCACGATCCAAAGTCCCATTCATGTGCATTCTTATCTGCGCGGTTGCGGCGCTCCAGCTCCACGTAAGATAGTGCCAGGAACCGGGATTAGCATAACCAACGCTATCAACAGAGCCAGATGAACCACCACCGACACCATCTGTTCTCATCCTAATTCTGTATTTGCTCGTGTCGTCTATTGCGTAGTGGATGATTGCATCGCCTGCATTCGTGTTGGGAGCCTTTGAGAATACACGGTCGTCCCCAGCAACATCATGATAGACCCAGCCGCTCACAGTGAAGCTGGGCCAATCGTCTGTGTCAATCTGTCCTACACTTATCACGTCGTCTTGCCCGTCAAAGTCGATGGCATTTCCTATTGCTCCTGCCACAAGATCGCCTGAGGTCATGCTTCCAAATGATGGACCACTATGAAGATTGTACGTGCTGTCAGAGCTCGTGCCACTAGGATCATTGTTCATATGCTGAACGATCTCGTAGCCATCCCAAACGCCTGCAGACTCAAGTCCTGTCGCGTCCTTGTTCCCATAGAGCATTGTGATCACTGTGTCTATGGACGAGGAGAGACTTGGTACCTTCACATGCGCTACCAGATGTGCATGAGTGGAATTATAGCTCTGATCAAAGAGCTCAATCTCATGTTCAGCAAATCGTCCCTCGACCTTGAAGGCGATGTCTGCGCCATCAGCTCGTACGTCAGTCTTCAGGTCTGCGTCATATAGGTCAATCAAGACTGGGAAGTCTGTGAGGTCCTCTGAAACCTTTGTACTGTCAACCGTGATGTCCTTGCTGAATTGTAGCGAGTTTCTTACAAAGTCCACATTTGCAGGAACGACGTCCTCGGAATGTGGAATCCGATACCAAACATATAGCCGCGCAAGTTCTTCTGGTGAGTAGAAAGATCCATAGGACCCTTTGATATAGTTGATTGCCGGAGGACTGCTGGCCCAGATGAAGCTGAGCATCAGTGCCGCAAACTGACCGCTTGACCAATCATTCGCTGAAACGACCCTCTGCATCAAGGGTGCGATGTCGGGTGACGAGTATCTAACATTTGCATCCCAGTAATCGGGCCGCCAGTCAATGCTCGTATCAATCCAGTCGAACTCGTCTTCCAGATGGAGGCCCAAATGGTTGCTGAACGAATCAATGGGTTGACCGACTGAGTTCTTCCCAGCAACATGAACACGCATGTCGACCATACGCGCGTATATCCCTGCCGATTCAACCTCCACGTAAGCGCGCTCAATCACAGCCCCCTGTGGTATGTTGACAGGAAACTGCATTCCTATCTCGAAAGGATATGACTCGTTCCAATACCCTTGAAGGCTAGTCCACGCTCCGACTTCCGGTTTGCCATCGTTATTGAATCCGTCAAGGTCAATCCCAGAAGTAGTATCCCAACAATCTCTACCATCTTCATCGGGGACGAATGGGAACGCACTTCCAGCAGTTGACCCGACAACCTCAGTCCCATTGACTCTCAGACCAACTTGCTCAGGGATTGGGCGAACCTCAAGTTCTAGCTCAATCTCATCGATGTAGACATACTCGTCAGGTCCAGATGCTGATAGCCCATCGATATCAGTTGTGAGACCAATCTCGAAAAGCACCGAGTCTGGAAGATTCAATGCTGTAAGGTAGGACGAGGGTATAGAAACACTCTCTTGTAGCCATGCGCCTTCTGTGTCCCCCGTTTCGAACACCCGGAATGGCTCCTTGTAACCTGCGAACTCCGTATAGAGGTATACCAGATTACCCATTTGAGAGGATGTGGACACAAAGTATTGGAACCGAATCGTTGCCGAGTAAACCTCTCGCCAAGGTGCGTGGACCTGCTGACTGATATAGATCTTGTCCGTGGATGTCAACAAATAACCACTCGGAAGGGTGGCATCGAACCTGAACCCTCGGCTTCCGGCATATCCGCCAGAACCATCATTGAACTCCCAGTCATCATGGTGTGGGTGGGGAGACTCTGACGGATTTGCGATTGACTTGACAAGCGTCCAGTAGTCAGGTACTGCTATCTGGTCGTCGTAGTAGTTTATACTACCAACATGCCATCTCTCTTCATGATAATCATTCAAGTTAGGGTTACGCAGTGCATTGGGAACTGTCATCGTGAAGGTGTCAAGTGTCGCTTCTAGACCTGTACCCGTGTAGTCCCCTGAGATGCTTATGGTCCCCACTTCCATGTTGTTAGCGTCAATCTGTATAGGCACCTCTGTTCCATCTACAACGGTGCCACGAATTAGCGTGTTGAGTGCCTGACCTGTACCTGTACCGAGAGGATATCCTCCCTCAGCTACCGTAGGACCAGACTCCAATATGGGTGATCCACCGTCCACAATGGGCATCATTTGTGGGGAGAACGCAGACGGGGCTGTGAATAGAATAATGAAGAAGACAACTACTAGTCCAGTTTTCCTCATAAGGAGCGACCTCTTAGTTTACACTGGGGTTTTGCTAGTGCTTGTTGACACTACACGGGTTACGTGTGTTGTGTGCACACGTTCCTATCAGAGAAAGTCGACAGCATAATAATTAATGGCGTGCGGATTGTTTCTTCAGGAAGAAAGGTTCCTCGTTTTATCGGCGTATCAGGCATGTAGGCAAGACTTGTG
>CAYFTD010000349.1:0-2040 GCA_964345915.1 uncultured archaeon | reverse complement strand
CGGGTCCCCCCTTGATTGAGGGCCCGCCAGATATGGAGATTCATCAGAATCAGCCCTATGTTGTCCTGAATTGGAGCGTAGTTGAAGAAACCCCTTGGAGCTATAGAGTGCTAATTGATGGCATGGAAGTCCTCAACACTCCATGGAGCGGTGGGATGATCAGCTATGTGTTCGAGCCACCATCCTTAGAAGTTTGGAATGTGACTCTCGAAGTAGAAGATGTCTTTGGAAATGTTTCGATTGATAGTGTGCTGGTTCGAGTCGTATCTGACTCGTTTCTTCCGCTGGTCGCTTTGGTTGCAGTCGTGGCAATCCCGATAGTGATCTTCGCTGGAATCCTTTATGTCAGGACAAGACAGGCATGATGGCAGACTCGTCAGAAGTCGCTGTACATGCCCTCTGAAACAAGTGATTGCCACTCAAACAATCAAGTATTCGAGATTCCCTGAAGATTTCGAGAAGAATGGTGCCATGGAACTGCTAGAATATGAACTCAGGAAATGTCAAGATTACTGGATACCCGAACCCCCCCCCATAATCCGTGCTCGACGTACTGGAACAGCTAGAGACTAGCTATCCGCCACCGCCCATGTAGAGCGCAGAGAGCTCTGCTTCCCCCTTCTCAGAGGGATCTTGGCCTCTATCAATCCGTTGTCGGTTGTCCCAAATACCACGAGCGAGTCTGTCGGCCATCTCTGCTCTGTTCTGGACACTTTGAGCAGCTTGGGCGTCGCCACTCTGCATGAACACCTGGGCCGCCACATTGTAGTTTCCAAAGGCCTCCCTGAGATGATCATTTGCATCGGAGAAGTGTATCTTAGCCTTCGACTTCGATCCTTTGTTGAACTCCACTTCGGCCAAGAAATCGCTCTTGGCACCCTCGATGCGACTGTGGTCACCCTTGAACTTCATAACGACTGCCTCAAGCTGTCTAACCTGAGCGTCCACGTTGTTCTTGCCCCGAATTTCCTCTCCCCTGACGCAGTCCAGCTCATTTGCCGCCGCCTCAAATGCGGCCAGTGTCTGCTTTATTCGTCCTATGGTTGTATCATGGGCTTCTATGGTGCTATCAATTGAGTCTTCATCCATCTCCAGTTGTGCAATCTCATCCTTGGCTTGTCCGAAAAAGTTGACTCTCTCCATTTGGGATCTGAATGCCCACTGTTCGGCTTGCTTGGAATATACCTGCGCTTCAGAGGCGTAAGCAGTCGCTAGGGCAAGTCGGCCGAGATCTGTAAGCTCTTCAGCCGAATTGGTTTCTCCAAGAACCTTGTAATAAGACGCTGCTTCCATGGCATGAAGGTTCTCAAGAATCCTAGACAGGATGAACTTGACTCCCTGTTGCAGCTTCGAGCTCAACTGGAACTGTATCACATACTTGACGTTGTTAAGAATGGCAATCGTCTTGTTTCTTAGATTTCCCACCTCTTCATCCTCAATCTCGAGGCTAAGAAGTATTCCAAGGGTGTCAAGACCCTCTCTGATAGCCTCCAGCGACTCAACAGGCTCATCAGTCATGTGAGCGCTTGCCTCGTCGAGTGCTTTACTGAGGCTCTGAACGAGTGAGGTCTTTCTTATTGTCTTGGCAAAGTCAATCTGTTCTGCGACACCCTCAAGATCATCATCTTTCTTCTTCTTCTTTAGAAGGTCTTCAACAAAAGAGAAAGTTGCTAGGTCAGCCTTCACTGCTGCCGTGAGCTCTCTGGTCTTAGCAAGCTTCTCTGCCTTTCTCAAGTCTTTGAAGATGTCCTTTAGAACTGCAATCGACTCGTTTCTGTTGTTGAACCTGATGAGTTCAGAGAGTGTCTGTACAGAGTTCTCGGCTCTGCAAAAGAGTGATTGGGCCTTCTTTTGGTCCTTGTCCGCGCCAGACTGTTGAGCATTCTCCTGGAGCTGAAGCTCTTCTCTGAAACACTTCTCGGCACGGCCAAACGCATCGGACGACACTTGATAGAGCTTGGATGCATCTTCCAGATTACCAGCTCTCATCTGTGCATCTGCAATATCATTGTAGGTCATTGCAAGATACACTTCACTGAG
>CAYFTD010000348.1:0-3448 GCA_964345915.1 uncultured archaeon | reverse complement strand
TCCTTAAAAGGCCTTGAATCGCTGCTTCTCTGTTAGCCTTGAGAGGTTTCACCCAGCGCTCATCGCCTTGATATGTATCGATGCCTCTGACAAACTCTATCATGGCTTCTGCCACGCGGTTCCCCCACCCCGGAACGTTTAGTTCCTTCTTCTTCTGGGTGGGCAATGGGGACTCCTTTGAAACGATTATCACTCTATGTCTGTCTTGCGGAGAGTCGTCTTTTGCTGGTGCAACTCTGAAGCCCATACCAGTGATATAATGTACGATTTCTACTCGACCGCTTGAGTCAAGCTTGAAGACCCTCGGATCACGAACCCGGATGTGGTATCCCCTGTGGCCACTGTAGTTCAGCTGAATGTCTTCCGAATCAATTCCGAAGTCTTGAACAAGAAAGTCGTCGTGCACCCTTAGTGTGTTCTTCTTGGCCTCCTCGAGACATTTCTCGCATAGCCACTTACGCGTGCTGAAACTTGACCCGCCACACTGAGGACAGCCAGTATCTGGCGGATGGCCGCGACCAGATTCCTGACAGTCTGGATTCTTACACCTCCATGCATCATGGTCATTCGTGCACTCTGTGGAGAGATGATCGGCATCAATATCGAATACGAGCTCAGCCCCTTGCCAGTCCTTCTCTCCCATGTGTCTAGCAACAGGAATCTCATAGAAAGCAGCAGAGTGGTAGACGCTGTGTGGTGCGAACTCCACTAAGTCATCCAACAACGTCTTCTGTGTGCGGTAGCCGAGATGCCGTTTCCAGTTCGTCACTTGAACGTCATTGGAGCCACACACCGGACAGGCTGTCACTTTCTGGAAAGTTGTGCCGGAGTTGTTGCAGCCGGTCTTGACCTCTCTTCCAGAGGTGTCCTTCGAAATGCGTTCTGTGCACCTCCAAGTGAATTCCCAGTCTTCCATGGCAAACTCGCGGGTATGAATCCTTTCGGGTTCGTCTACTTTCTCTCTATTTGAGCGGTAGTAGTTGTGAAAGGTGAGCTGTAAGAACTTGCTCACGGTTTCTCGAACACGATTTGACACGCCTACCAACTCCGTGAAACAGGCTATCTCGCCGAGCCCCTACGTCTTTCAATTGGATGCAGTTGAGGTCATGAGGGGGTGTATGACTTCCAATCACACCGATCTCCGTTCTACACGTGGAGCCAGTATGAAACTGATGCTTCCTATCTCGGCTATCGGGAACACTAGTAGCATCGGTTTGTTACTGCTGAATTGAATCGTAAGACTGTCAGTCGACATCGCTTTTGCAATCTCAGAGAGGTAGTTCAGTGCATACATGGCAGTAGGCTTCTCCTTCGCCTCCATATGAAACACTGCAGAGTCTTCTCCAGATGCCTTCAGAGCTACTTCTGCCTCACCTGTATCCCCCTCTCCAGTGAATGATAGAGTCTTCCCACTCGCAGTTATACGGATGTGGCTGGATACTACTCCTATGTCCTTGACGGCATGTTTGAATGCATCTGCGAACATCTCAGCCTTCGCTTCAAAGGCAAGATTAGGTTTCTTGGTCCGCTCGTCAGGGGGAGTCAGAAGCTGAAGCTTGAACTGACGCTGTGCCTGACCAATCATCTTGATTTCGAACCGTCTTGCCTCCTCATCAAGGTTGAACTCAAGTCGATCATCGCCAGCCATTCGTTTACTTACCTTGTTGAGTTCGTCAACTCCGAGGCATATGTCATGTTCACCATCACAGTTGTACTCTTGAAACACGCTCGCAGGCAAGACGAGATCAACCATTGCTGCCTTTGACGAGTCTAGCTGTCGTAGCGATATTCCAGTTTCAGATACTACAAAGTGAACCTCTGTGAGAAGTGTTGCCAGGGCATCCACGATTTGCTTCCATGTGCTTGTACTGTCAAGTGTTGCATGAAACATCTCAGCTTCTCCTCCTTCATCTACTCAGTGCTCGGACTACTGTGCTATCCATCTCCATTACTCGTTTGTAAAGCTTGACATCGAGGTCGTTGATATTGTAGGCTAAGGAAACTGCCAATCGGAGTTCTTTGCCTTTTGAGTCTGATTTCTCGGTAACGTCGCCGAGTAGGATATACTTCTCAGCCACGTCAAGTGTTCCTTCCACACTAACTACTATCTTCCCTGCTTTATCGACGTCATCGTCATAGATGTCCTGTACCAGTGCAACTCCAGGGCTTGACTCTACCACGATTGCCATTATCCTCACGGGACCATCCGTTTCAGTAGATAGACTTCGAACGGTTGTGAGGCTTGCAGGCTTCTCGCGTGGAAACTTCCTCTCCTCGGTCAAGCTTTTCGCACCATCAAGTCTAGTTCGGATGAAGTCGGATATTAAGTCCTTTAGTGGCAACATGTCCGGGTCTTAAATGTGTTAGTCTCGCTCGTGTGCATCTCCATCTCAGCCAACCTAGCCACCATAGTTTCGCCAAGTGTGCTTGCACTCAGTACATCTGTAGAACTCAGTGGCGCCCTCATCTCCTCGCCGGGTCTGGACTGTCCAGTAGTACGCATCGTTGTTCCCACACTTGGGACAGACAGCTTTGGTGATTGGCATAGGAATTGAATCTTCCTCAACCACTACAATCTTGTCGCGAGGAGTCTTCTGAAGTCTGTGAGAGACTGTAAGGTTGCCTCCGATTGGCTTGCTATGACCACAACTCCGGCATTTCAAAAGACGAGATCCATTCTCTGAAACCGGAATCATCATGGCACCACATTTTTCACAGAATTCCATTTCGCGGTACTCCTGGATTCTCGATTGGACTATGCGCTCTCAAATTAAGGCTTACTGAACAACAGCCGCCCTGGCTAGTGAAGGCTAGTCAGAAAAACTAGGAAGAAGGACCATTAGCTCTTCCATTAGGATTTGGAAAGCATGTGCTGCAGCCTGACCCTCTTCTTTCCTACTTGTCTTCGAATTGATATCCAGCCGCTTCACCAGTGAGGATACAATCGACTCGACTGTAGTCTTACCGCTCAACCATAGATAGGCCACAATGGCCTCATATGCATCGGCAGCGACCCCAGAATCGGTCCTTCGAGAGATGTTATGATATACGGGTGTGGCACGTAGTGCTTTTGCAAGAACACTGTCGCGCACCTTCTCGCCGGTGGCCTCTCCGAGAACTTCGGACTTGGCAAGAGAGTAGCACAAATTGACGAGACCATCGCCAACCTTTGCTAGGCCTTTGTCCCTCATTATGTCTGCAGTATTCTGGTACTTCTTGATAAAACTCCACATTATAAGCCACCAGAGAGATAGTCTTGTCGCCACCGGATCTAGTCAATGCCATGATCTGAGATTGTCTGATTGAATCCCTTCCGAAACTCTTCAGATCGAGCAAGTATCTTCTCAAGTGCCTCACGAAGAACCACACTAGCCTTGCGCCTCTTGGTCCTCAGAGTGACAACCGGGCTGGCTAGGAGAGGGTGTTCCAGATGGTATCCGGCAAATTC
>CAYFTD010000347.1:0-5233 GCA_964345915.1 uncultured archaeon | reverse complement strand
CCTCTTCAGCCGTGAGAACAGTTGACTTGCCGGTTGGGAACCCTTGCAACAGTCTAGCAATCTCTTTGTCCTTTCGTCTGTAGTCAACGGTGAGCTCATCATCTCTGCTGCTGGGTCTGATAGTACCAGAGAGTGCGAAGGCGATTCGTCGCACCTCAAGGTCTGCTGAAGCCACGTCAGCGGCCCATGAAACTAATGAGACCGTCGTCTGGAACAGCTTCTGACTGGATAGCCGTGCGTGGCGCCTCTCTAATCGCTCCGCCTCCAGTTTCGCATCCAGATTGACGACGGTCTTTGACTCCTGAAGCGGTCCTGAGAACAGTCCGCCACTCTCTCTTATCTTGGTGGTCTGGGACCTCTCTTCGGCCTCTTCATAACGGGCCTTCAGGGATCTCAGCTTCCTCTTACTCACCTGAGTGGGTTCCAAGAAGACCTGAAACACTCCGTTCTCAAGGTCCTGTAAGACTCCTGTCATGGGGTCAAGAGGGTCTTTCCTCTGTGCCTCATCCCTGACGGTCAGTGGAATGCCGTTGATTATCGCAGCAGAGCCCTTGTCATCCTTCGCTAGGGTGAGCCCACTGAAGGAGTCCAAGACTTCAAACTTGAACCCAGACAGGTTCTCCTTGAGAGCATCATGCAGCACAGTCTTCTGATGTTCAAGTTGTGCCTCATCCTTTGACCAGGTCAGGAAGAACAGGTGTGTGCTATTCCGATTGCGTTCTATCCTTAGTGCGAAGGGAACAGCTGAGAGGCTTCGGACTATGTTGTGGAACTGCTCTACCATGGTTGTCTGGTTGTGTCTTCCTTCCTCATCGAAGGCGTAGTCGTGGGGTATCTCCTTTAGTTCAATGGCCAAGACCTTCTCCGAATCACGCTTGAACATCATCCCACCTGTGGAGTATGACTGCATTTTACCTCCTATCGATTTCGAGGAGGTGGTGATGAGTCCAGTCTTGGCATCGCTCGTCTTCCGACGGAACAGAAACGGGACGGTGAGTCCTATCATTATCACGACCATCAGTGCAACATTGAGCGCGCTGCCTAGGATCGGAACCGGAATCCAAGATAGAACGACAAGCGTCGAGAGTACTATGCAGCCTACGCCTATCAGTAGACCAATGACAAGAGAGTAGAACCAAGATCGCAGGTTCTTGGTCAACAGGAGGCTTCCCGCCCCGAACAAAAAGACGGTTCCAGCAAGAAGCAAGGAATTCCCTATCCATAGGGATGGCACCCATGGGAAGAGCAGGAGCAGAAACAAGATGCCGGAAGCTGGGAGAACTGTCAGTAGCATCAGTAACAGTCCCTTGAATGCCCAAGAAACCCACGAAGCTGACCTCTGATCTGTCATGTACCCAACCCTCCTAGCCATTCATCTGGAGTACGGAGTCAGCCTGTCGTGCTCTGACATCTACCAGAATCACGAAGTACTCGAACAGACTCTGGCTCATCATCGAGTGACTCAAGCCACTTCATGTAGAGCAGGGACTCTCCGGTGTCGTCGACGATTATGTCGTACTTCACCGGGAGGTCGTACCTTGGAGTCTGTGTCCTCCTCACATCTGCACAGGCCTCACGGGTCACTGTGTACCCTCGGTCCACGCCGAGGTCTGACCAGTCGACCGGTGAATGGCCGCTCTCGAAATCAACTGACATCTTCACCTTCCTCCGACCTGAACGAGGTAGGCTATGTAGACACTTGCCTCTGCTTTGCTTAAGTTGCACGTTCATGAGGAGTAGGCTCCGTTGTCGGTGATTTCGATGCAAAGACAAGCCTTGACTGGCCCGGGGGCGTTAATCTCCTCTCATAGGCCTCGAAAGCTGCCAAGAAATGACTATAATCGGCTTAGCATTCAAGAACGGTGCCCACGGTGCAGGACGGAGTTTCAGAAGATACAAGAAGATAGGATGGACGGGATGTAGTTGAGATCAAGGCCTGTGCAAAAGCTGTCATCAATGCCCTCTTGGGAATGAAGTTGATCAGTTGGATGCTGTGCTCTTCAGGCTGCCATTTACTGCAAATCAAGCAGAATCCTTATTGCTCTCAGGCTATCACAATCCAATAAGGTATTGACACTATGAGGGTGGAAACACAACATTGAATGAGAAAGAGGCAAAGTCAAAGACGCACGGAAGTATATTGGGAGCGAAGTCGAAGCATGACACAGTGCTCGTTCTGCTGGATGATGCCACTGTTGCTAGATTCATCTACGAAGGAGATGACCTTCCGGAACCAGGGACTTTCACTTCTATAGAATATGATTCGGGCAACCCTCCAAGAATCCTGAGCATCAGTTCCTGCAATGATGGTTTCTATGACAGGAATAAACCACTCACCAGAGTGTATGTGGACGCAATGAGAGGCCGAAACAAGGTGAAGTGGGACAATGCAAGCATCCTACTGATAAATGGCGTTGGACTCTGTAAGACGGGAAAAGTTGCGGCAGCAGAGAGGGCGTTCAGAATGGCAATTGAAGAAGATTCGCAGTGTGACGGAGCTTGGTCTAGCCTTGGAAGTCTTTTGCTGACTACCGGGCGAGTGGAAGAAGCTGAGGAGTGCCTCCTAAAGGCTCTAGATTTGAACAAGAAACGATTTGAAACGTGGAGTGACTATGCGGCGGTGCTCCTTTCCACATCTCGGTCCAAGGAGGCCGTAAAGGCGATGAAGAATGCAGTCAAGATTCGTCCCAAGTCGGTTTCGGCATTGACTACTCTAGGCATCCTGCAAAAGGAGTGTGGGAAATTCGGAGCCGCGGCCACAGCCTTGAGAAAAGCTCTCAAATTGAATCCAGCATCAGCTGAGGCATGGCTTTCTCTTGGAGCAGTCTACTGGGATTGGAAACGTCCCCAGCAGGCCGAGGAAACCTTTAGAACCCTGGTAGGGCTCTACCCGAGAATGGCTGATGCCTGGGGCTGGATGGGAATAGTCCTGAGTGCGAAAGGGAGGCCAAATGAGGCCATTAAGGCGCTTAGAAGAGCCTCTGAGCTGGACTCAGATTCTGGAAGGGCATGGTTCAACCTAGGACGCTTGCTAGAACAGACTGGCAATTCAAGAGAGGCCGAGATAGCCTATAAGAAAGCCACGAAGTCTAAGGGATTTGCACTGGAATCGTTTACAGCTCTCGCCGCTCTGTATAAACGCGAAGGGCGCGATGATGATTCTAAGGAAGCAATCAGAGAAACCTTCGAATTGGGACTTAAATCACTGCTTGAGGAAACAGAGGAATAGCCAACTTGAGCTACTAGGTTTGGCAGGGTGTAATCATAGTGAAGGAAAAGCCGGAGGGCATCAGAGAACTAGAGCGATTGGAGAGCGAGTCTGAAGAAGATCCTGAGAACGTGGAGAAGTGGCTAAGGCTTGGAAGGTATGCTGTAGAGCGTTATATCACAGGGCTTTCTGAGCGCGCCCTGGTTAATGCGGTACAATTGGCTCCTGATGACCCGCAGGTCCTTGGTGAGCTCGGGAAAGCCCTGAATCGGAAACGGAAGCTGTCAGAGGCCATGCGTGTGTATGAACATGCACTAGAAGCTGACTCAGAGGACCCCTCTCTATGGACGGGGCTTGGCGTAGTGAAGAGCCATTTGATGGAACCAGAGGCGGCATCAGAATGTTTCGAGAAGGCTCTCTCACTTGACCCAGGGTATCCTTGGGCAATTTCAAGTCTAAGAGCTATGATGGAGCACGTCAGCCCAGGAATTGACCTGGTGGAGAGATTCAGAGAAGCAGTGCAGGCCAGTCCTGACAAAAGCTTGAACTGGGCCCTATTGGGACACGATTTAGAACGACAGGGCAACACAGCGGAAGCACTTCAGGCAATTGAAAATGCTCTCAGATTTTTCAAGAATGCCAATCCTGATGATCAGCGAAGAATAGTTCTCCTGCTCTCAAATACAGGCAGTCGGAATCAGGTGTACGATCTAGCGAAGGAGGTGCTTAGGACAGACCCTACCCGAGTCGGGCTCTCATTCGCACTGGCCACAGCCTATCTCGGGGAGAGGCGTTTCGAAGATGTTGATAGATTGCTTGCTATAGGTCTTCAATTCGACCCAGAGAATCAAATGCTGCATAACCTTCGAATGCTATGTCTGATGGAGTCAGGCAATCTTCTAGAGGCTCTAGCCATGCAAGAAGACATGAAGAAGGAGAGACCAGAGGACCCATTGATGAGGGTCATGGACGTTTGGCTTGCACGACCAAGGACTGTATCTGGACAGACGACTGAGCAGATAAGGAGTATATTGAATAGATTCCCAACGGACTCCATAATACGGGCAGAGCTTGCGCACCGCCTGGTCAGAGAAGGTCAGCATTCGGCCGCGATTGCGACAATCCTTGAGGGTGCACATTTGGAGTATTCGCGTCCAGAAGAACACTTCCGTTATGCAGTGAGTGCGCTTGGCTTTGGCCTCAGAAGGGAAGCTGAGTTTCATATCAGCAAAGGAATGGAGCTAGGGGGCGATTCCCTTGAGAGCAGGGCGATGCTGGCCCTTCAACTGGTGCACAACACACAATATGATGACCTTGAAGCAGTCGTACAGGATATCCTCGGCAAATTCCCGGGAGCGAAGTCATGGTACGCAGTCCTTGGAATCCTAGAGAAGATGAGAAGGAAGGTTGAGTCAGCGGAGATGAGCATTCGATGTGCTGCTGATGAGGGGATGCCCTATGCGCTGATTGAACTGTTTCAAATAGAACAGAGGAAAGGAAACGCCAAGATGGCTGAGCGGCTACTCGAGGACTTCGTAGCGACATTCGAAGACAATGATAGGCTAGCTGGCCTCAGGAGCTGGGCATTGGCGGGACTTGGTCGGGTTGATGAGGCGCTTCATTTACTCAAAGAAACCACAAGGAGGTTCCCGCTGGACTTTGAGTCTTGGGCAGTCTGGATTGCCCTGAGTGGAAGAACTGGTGATTTGTCAATCGTGAGAGAGGTCGTGAATGAGTACCACATTACCATGAAGCCATTTCGAAGTGACCATAGCGTGATTGACAAGCTTCAGGATTTCGATGATGTTCTGGAAGGCAGGTTTGAGGCTGAAACGTGGGATAGTACTCTTCTATGTGGCGCCGTGGAATATCTAGTGGATAGCTTACAGAAATGAACTGAATAAGTCGACACTATGAGGAAAGGGGGGTTAATTCGACAGTAGAGAGAGGTGGTTCTCTTTTTGAGGAAGACTGATGTGAGTGTAAGAAGTGCTTATGACTAGAAGAGCCATGAAGACAGATGAA
>CAYFTD010000346.1:0-3102 GCA_964345915.1 uncultured archaeon | reverse complement strand
TGATTTCTGGAGATGGAGCTTTCATGTTCAATGCCCAAGAACTCGAAACAGCAAGACGTCTTGGCCTTGCATTTACTATTGCAATTGCGAACGACAGGGCATACGGCATGATCAAGGCTGGCCAGAAAGGACTGTACGAGGGGCGCTATGTTGGTGTCGACTTTGTTGATGTGAGGTACGATAAGATCGCTCAAGCAATGGGGTGCTTCGGAACAAGGGTGACGAAACCTGCTGACTTGCGTCCTGCTCTAGAGAAAGCAAAGGACTCTGGACTGCCAGCCGTCGTAGACGTGGTCATTGATCCAGAGGTCCATCTCGACCCTCCTGACTTCGCATCAGTCGCCTCAGTCTGGCTTGAGGGTTGTCAGCTTCCAGGTGAGGAATAGTTGAGAGCTGCTGTCTACGAGGGTGCAGGGGATATACGAGTCAAAGAAGTACCTGAACCAACCCTTGGCCCTCATGATGTAATGGTCAAGCCCAAATTCGTTGGAATCTGCGGCACTGATCTAAGTGCATGGGAGTACGGAATGTATGAATCGGGCCTAATAATGGGTCACGAATTCACCGGAGAGGTTGTGCAGGTAGGAAACAATGTGGATGAATGGAGGATAGGAGACAGGGTCGTCCCGAACTCGCTGATTCCTTGTGGAAGTTGTGACTACTGCAGAAAGCTCAGACATTCGCTGTGCGACGACATGCAGATGATTGGCATATCCAGGAATGGAGGGCTAGCAGAGCTCGTAGCACTTCCAGAAACGGCACTTCATACTCTCCCAAAGAGTCTGGACTACAAGGCAGGAGTATTGGTAGAGCCACTCGCAGTAGCCATCAGGGGCTTTCACTTGACAGGGTTCAAAGAAGGTATGGACGTTCTGGTATTGGGTGCAGGACCCATAGGGCTTCTGAGCATTCAGTATGCCAAGATGAATGGGGCAGCCAAGGTATATGCCTCGGAGGTAAAGACAGCAAGGCTCAGAGCTGCAGCCGAAATTGGCGCCGATGCGGCCTTGAATCCCGAGGACGAATCTCTGCCCCTCAGGATAGAGGCCCTCACAGGTGGAGCTGGAGTCGATTTGGTGGTGGAATGTACTGGGGAGGCAGAACCTACATCAGAGGCGTTCTCTATTGTAAGAAGAGGAGGCACAATCCTGATCCTTGGCATCACGGAGGAACCGGTCGAGGCAGACTTCATGACAGGTGTACTGAACGAACTTACGGTCCAGTTCAGCTACTTGGGATACGCCGAGTACCCAAAGGCGATTGAGCTACTTGCCAGTGGCAAAATCAACACCGAGCCCCTGATAACTAAGACCATACCTCTTGCACGAGTTGTAGAAGATGGTTTTGAAACACTTACGCACCCGGATTCTTTAGACATCAAAGTCATAGTAGAAATATGAGAGGAGGATTTGAAATGGGAAAGAGAATGGAACTAGGAAGTGACGACTATCTGGCTGAGTTCAAGAAACGACTCAATGGTGATGAGGCTTACAGAAGCTTGGCAGCGAAAGTGGTGGACTCATACACCCTGGTGCTGCAGGCCGAACCCGATAAGGGAGTTGACAGTACGCTCGTCGTCGGATTTGAGATCAAAGACGGAGAGATGACCGAAATCTGGCTAGGGGAGAAGGAAACTTCATTCATCCTGAGCGCTCCATATCGCGTCTGGGTTGACATTCTCCTTGGCAAGATCGGTGCAAACCGAGCGTTCATCACTCGGAAGTTGAAGATAAAGGGAAACATGCCTCGGCTCTTGAAGACAGCTAAGGCAACTGACAGGTTGGTGGAGGTCTTGAGAGCAATGCCCACGGAGTTCCATGGTAACTACAACGAACACTCCTTTGACTAAGGATCGAGTTCTATTGGCATGAAGGATGGAACAATGGCAGACTCTTGGATCTTCAGCGATGGTCGTCCATTGATAATGGCACATCGCGGCGATCCGAATAGAGCACCTGAGAACACTTTGCTAGCCATGAAAGCCGCCCTTGAGGTGGGAGTAGATGCCCTAGAAACAGATGTCAGAACGACAAGAGATGGCCACCTCATCCTCTTTCACGATGAAGACCTCAGAAGGACAACAGGCGTCGAAGGAACAGTAAGTGAAAGCACACTCGAAGAGCTTCAGCAGTTGGACCTAGGATACATGTTCTCACTGGACGGCAAGAGTTTTCCATTCAGAGGGAAGGGACTGAGCGTGGTGACAATACGAGAGGCATTTGAGGCGTTGCCTGACTGCAAGTTCAATATTGACATAAAGAGTACTGATGGAAGATCGCCAGCGTTGCTCGCAGAAGCAATCAGGGAATACGCGCGTGACGACTCTGCAGTTGTTGCCTCATTTGTAGCTCCACAGTTGGAGCGATTCCGTGGCCTCATGCCGTCGGTGGCCACGTCTGCTCACCTGCCAGAAGTTCGCAGATTCCTTCTTGGTGTCAGACTTCGAGCTATGAGCGTATTCTGCCGGCGCATTGTTTTCAGGGCGTTGCAGGTTCCTATCCACTATGGCCGGATTCAAGTAGTCAGCCAAAGGTTCGTAGTCGAGGCTCACAAGCGAAACATCGCTGTTCACGTCTGGACGATAAACGACAGAGAAATGATGGAATGGCTTATTGATTTGGGCGTCGATGGCATATTCACAGACGATGCGCCTCTGATGCGTCAAGTCTTGAAAGAGAGAGGTCTTCTATGACTTGAATCAGTAGACGAGTAACAAACGTTAATGTCCAAATGTGAAGGGAAACACTAGGAATGGGGAGCCACAAAATAGCTTAATATGTGCCCTGAGGGGGGTTGTTTTCGAAGTTACTCGGAACTCAATGCATGGGAACCGGGGACAGACAACGACTGTCTTGGTGAATGATTCATGACCTGTCCAGAATATGACGCTTCTGATGGCAAATGCGGGGTTGACGGTTTCAAGTTCTACACAGGTATGCAGAAACCATGTGAGACCCCCGGCATAAACAAGGAAAAGTGTCCGCGGTTTGCCATTCAATGAGAATCTGAAAACCTAGCTACCGAAGCTGTTTATCGAATGAACGGCTTCTGGCATGGAGGAGTACGCGGTCTTCGCGTCGCTCAATTTCATTCCTTCTTTCT
>CAYFTD010000345.1:0-9596 GCA_964345915.1 uncultured archaeon | reverse complement strand
TGATACGACATCTGGCAATATCAATTCGGTCGAGATGCTTTGAATCTCAACGGGTATTGAAATATCAGAAATGAAGTAATTGATCTTCTGAGCTCCGACTATTAGTGAATGAAGACCGGCGTCCAAAGTGGCTGTTGACAAGGAGATGTTGTATCGACCATTGGCCAATTCTACTATAGGTCCAAATCCATCAGGCCAAGTGACACTTATGGACGCACTGTCAATCGGCGCGTTGTTTGCATCCATGTCGACTAGTTCCACAATGACATAGGCGTCCTCGAGATAGAAAGTCACTCCACTGCTGAATTCGCTCAGTACACCCGTTCTAGGCCTAATCTGAAACGGTATCTGTACCTCAACGGGCTGGAAATTGGAGAAGGCAACTGCCACGATGAGGGCATTCGTTCCTGTTGCTCCAGCATCGAAACAGTCGACAACGAGTTCATACTCACCGGGGGCAATCTCCGTCAATGTCCATGTCGAGGGTCCTGACTCATTAGTCTTGTACTTCACTGTGAATCCTGATTCTGCACCTGATATCGGGAAACTATGATCTATGTCTGTAAAGTATAGAATCACAGAAACGTTGCCACCTATGGGCACGGTCGATGGACTAGGGGCGAGATTCGTAAGCTGCGCCTGTACAAGCCTGACTGAGCCATATAGATAGAAAGTTGTGGTGTTACGATAATATGGTTCAGCAGTTGGATTCCATAGGAGCCGAAGCGTAAATGTGTACACTCCTGTGCTGCTGAGTCTTGACGCGTCAACTACGATTTCATAGTGGCCTTGATTCGATCCTGTTCCTCTTATGACCCAGTAGTCAATGTTCTCTGCAAGTCCACTCGTGTTCAGTGAATCGAACTCAATGATGGCAGCGCCTATTCCGACTTCTGTTTCAGCATCTACGTACGAGAACGTGAGGGTCATATTGTCGCCTATTGGAATCGTTGGCACGTCGCCCCGAATCATGTTTCCTCTTCTATTGACGACCGAAACTGTAACTGATGCAGATGAGTCAGTGTAGTAAGGAGCAGCATCAAATTGCCAGTCAATGTAGGTTGTGACGTTCCAGCTGCTCACAAGTCCGGAGCTCAGTGAGGTGGAATTGATGGTAACCTCATAGCCTGTCCCGGTGAAATTCAGTGAGAAGTCGCTCGCCGCAAGCAGACTCCCGCCACTGTATACGTGCACTTGATTTCTTGTGACTGAGATCAGTGCACCTGTCATGTCATCCACATAGGTGAAGACGTAGCTAATGTTGTCTAGGAAGCTAACCTGTGAAGGCTGTGAAAGGATCTGGACACTGGCGCTTCTTTCCACTACGCTAAGTGTGAGGCTGAGGATGGAACTCTTGTAGTAAGGAGCACCCGACGGCCAGAGTGCATCTATTCGGAGAAGAGTGCTTGTTCCAGCGGGACCAATTGACGTTGTGTTGACTGACAAGTAATAGAGGCCCGCAACTCCAGTTTGAAGGAGATAGTCCGACCCCTCTAACAGACCTGTTCCTCCGATAGACAGTGAGAGTACAGCCCCATCGATTCCGCTACCCGATTCTACGTCCTGATAGAGAGCTGTGAAATTGATATACTCGGGATTGGGAGTGGGCAGTGGAGGATCGGCTAGAGTCAGAGTCGTGCTGCGATGCCTCAACCTGAATGTCACATATGTTTCAGCAGGAAGATAGTAGGGTGATGAATCTGGATAGCTAAATCTTAGCCAAAGAACATAGTCTGTGTCTATCTCAAGACTATGGTTGAAGGTTTCTACGATGACGAGATAGTCTTGAGTAGCATCACGCCAAGTTGAGCTCTCGAAAGGCCAGCTTGCATTTAGAATCTGGACATTGGTTGGTGTAGACCCGTTGCCAATATCGACCGAGCTCTGAATGTCACGGTAGTGGAGTACCAGGTCAAGTGATGAGTCATAGGATACAATACCAACAGGTTCTGCAAGAAGCGCGGTCAGTCGGTACATGATATTCAGCGCACGTGACCCTGTGACATTTGAGTAGTAGAAATGCGGAGTGCTCATCTCAACCACGAGAGAATACAGGGAAGGTCTACCGAAATACGAGGTGTTCAAGTCGATCTCGTATATGCCACTTCCGACCAGAGAGTAGTCATAGTACAGAGCGGGGATTGCCTGCGTTGCATTGTAGAGACTGACGACTGCATCACTTATGGGAATCGAACTTCCGCCAGTCAAATCGTTGAAGGCAACCGTAAAGACAACATTCTCTCCATAGGGAGTCGGACTTGGTGCAGAATAGTCGAACGAAGTTTCTCTATGTGTCACAGCAACGAGCACTGTTCTTCCTGTTACGTTGGAGTAGTAAGGTGAACCGACCCAGGTAGCGCCGATTGTGAATTGTCTTCCTCCAAGGGGTTCACCCAAGATGCTAGTATTGAAAGAGACATGGAATCGTTTCTCAATAGAATCGTATGTAAGTGTGTAGTCAGGAAGTCCAACAGTCACAGTCAGCTGAGGACTGTCTGCAATCGTCTGAGCTGTTCCCTCAGCCACATCATCGAATGTGAACGAGAAAGTGGCATTGACTCCATATGGAGTGCTCTCTGGAGGCGTAACACTCAGCAGGGTGTTGCGTGGGATAATTCGCACGGAGATTGTGTCAGTCCTGTTGTCATAGAATGGCTCTACGAGTCCCGACCAGTTAACGTACACCAACATCGTGTATACTCCAGGTTTCCCGAATGCGGTAGAATTGAACTCAATCCTGTAGTGTCCTGGACTCCCAATTGGATCTGGCTCGCCTATCGATATCCATGACGGGTCAACCGTTGCTCCTATGAAATCGACACGAATGAAAACATTCCCCGCAGGATCTGTTGAGTTCGAAATGCCGATTCCGCTATACAACTCACTGTAGAAATACGAATAGCTCATGTTCTCCAGGTATGGTGTGGAGGCGGGTGACTCCTCCAAAGTCAACTTTGAGGCTTCTCCTATGATATTGACTGAGGTTTCGACGGCCCCATCGTAGTATTTTCGAACAGAGCCTGTCCAGTTGAAGTTGATAGTGAAATTGAAGATGCCATCAACACCTAGGTCCAACGCGGCAAACCTGACGATATAGTAGCCATCTCCGAGGCCAGTGTCATTCTCCAATGTCGAGAATATCCAACCCGATTGGTCGTACACAGAGACATTGATGAAAGGCGAAACGATTCCTAGATTGTTGTCCAAGTCTCCGTAGTACACCGATACATTGACCATGCCATTGTAGCTGGTCGGCTCAACAGCACTTGCAAGTCGAAACTCAGTGTAGTGAGTCCTGAGCGTCACGCTGACATTGAAGTAGCCAAACTGGTAGTTCGCTCCCTTGGAGAAGTTGAACATGACGAGATAACTACCAAGAATATCGGTGTCAAAACTCGGCAGTTCAATTCTGTAGTCTGTTCCTGTCCAGACAACGTTGAGAGAGTGTGTCCAGTTGTGGTTGATTGTTGCACCTAGGATTGGCTCGTCCTTTGTTATGTCCCAGTAGTCTGCATAGAAGACAGCTGTATCGCCGACCGGGAGATCAATGGAGGCCATAGAGGAACGAGCATAAGCATGTGCGATCTGCACAAGAACCTGGAAAGAGAGTGTCTTGGCCTGATAGCTAACTGCATCTGCCGTTATGTTCACCTCGTGCGAGCCTAGGTCCCATCCCTGCACGATTATCAGCACTTCATAAATGCCATCGCCAAGATGTTGCCATGTGATTGATGCGCCTTCGGCCGTTATGATGCCACTTGTAATATTCACTTCATTGTCCATGTCGACATAATTCACATGGATTGTAACATTCGTGTCATACGTCGTAGTCACAGTTGGATAATCATTTGAAGAGAGATAGGTCAAAATCGGTCTATATGTGAATGTTATGACCGGTGTTTGAGAATCGAGATAGTCCTCTGTTGAAAGGAAGTCCACAGAAACAACAATGGTATAGTCACCTTCGAGAAATGTGCCATTATCGATGACGAGTCTATATCGCCCCTCACCCATGAACATGAAACCTTTCAAGAAGTAGGGCGAACCTGTTCCGTTCCTCGCAGTAAAGTATGTCTGGGTCAGTCCATTGATAGGGTCGCCGTCAATTGATGTTCCAGGCTCACTTACGTTCAAATGAACGAACATGACAAAGTCATTTCCGTTGGGGAATGGCTCCAAATGCTCCCAGCTGACATAGACGTTTAGCCTCCTAATCTCGAGTTCTACAGTAACTGTGGCATCTGCATAGTATTTTGGCCCTGTTGTGGAATAGACTGTGACATTGACCGTGTATAGTCCTACAAGCCAAGAGCTGGTATCGAGCCAGAATCCGTAGCTGAAGAAACTCTGAGATCCGCTACCCCAGTCTAGTATTACCTGACTCAGATTGTTGGAACCAATTCCGATTGAACCGCCATCTATGTCCAAGAATGTGATATTGAAATACGTGCTCGTCCCAACTGGCGAAGCAGGACCATAGTCTACGCTGACTGAGGTTCTATGTTCTATGACCACTACAGTTAGCGCTATTGTCGCGTCCTGATAGTTCACCTTTGATAGTGTCACGTCGAAGACGTAGGTACCAGGAATGTATGCGGTCATATCAATTGAGAGGGAGTATTCTCCATCGCCAATGTCCATAGTCTGGATTGAAGCAGAAGGAAGAATGTTCAGAGTTCCTCCGGCAATGCCAATTCCCGAATGATCCAGATCATTCCATTGAATCGTAACAGATGCACCATCTCCCCATGGAATCTCAAGAGGCTCAGAGCTCGACGGGTACGCCTCTGTCAGAATAGGCCGGCAATCGAATTGTACGACAATTGAACTGCTCATGAGATAGGAGTCTGCTGGTGTTGCAGTGAGTTCGAACGCGTGCTCACCAATTGGAAGTAATGAGTTGTCGATGGTCAAGAGGTAGGTCCCATTGCCATAATCAACAGGCGCTCCTACCAGAGTTCCATTGCTGGTGAATCCAGCATTCGCAATTGGTTGTTTGCTGAATGAATCCGTGAGTGTCACCTTCACAACGAAATCGTCGCCATAGACCGTAGGCGACGGGGGCTCGTATGTGAGATACGTCTGATGCGATAGGTCCAAAAAGAGGACACTTGTCGCATTACTATAGAACTGGTGGTATGAAGAAAACTCGATGCGCCAACGTCCAGCAGCTCCCAAATCAGTCGTGTTCAAAGCCTTTCCATAACTTCCATCTCCATAGTCGTTGAGCTGGATTTCCGTTGGTGCGCCACCCACCGTCCAATTCATTGTCACTGTTGCACCGCTGATAGACCCGGAGTTCAATGCGTCTGAGAGCTCATATTCAACATACAACGCCTCGCCAATTAGCTTGGCTGTTGTTCCGTCGGAAACAGCATCTCCAGGTGCCGTAAGGTTTAGAGAAGATCCTCGTTTCACAGTGAAGCTCCTGGCCAAGACACCAACTCCATGAGATTCAGCAGAATTGGCATCACTGTACAGGGCAGATGCATACCAGACCCCTGCAGGAGCCGAGGCATCTAGGTTGATCGAGGCTGACTCTGAATATCCTATGGACTCTTCTACACTGACTGAATAGAAACTGCCTGGATCATTTTGATTTTCAAACTCGGTTTGAATCCATGCACCAGATCTTGCAATATCTGAAACTCGAACTTCGTCAATTTGGCCAATCCATGGGTAGGTCCATGCTTTCGCTTCTGGATGGTCTCCATGTCCGATTCTGAAGGGGTATGGAAGTGCTGATAGAATACTGGTTGTCATATCCATTGTTGCTGCGTCTAAGTTTCCGTCAACGTAGAACTTCACCAGAGCGCCATCATATGTGGCGACCACATGATGCCACTCATTGGGGGCAAGAGTCTGACTAGTACCCAGATCGTAAGTGCCTGTAGTAGGTCTGGGGCCCAGATTGACTCTCATGTTCTGACTATTGGCAGACATGATGAAGCGATAGCCATTGTACCACCCCTTGTGATTGAACGGACCCATGTGGGGATGGCTGCTAGATGGATACTGCATCCAAAGCTGAAGCGTAATCTGGTTCCCAGTGATGTCAAGACTGGTGGCGTTTCCACAATCAATGAAGTGGTCAGTGAAGTTCTGTCCATAGCCGAACATCGTTGGTACTCTTGTTGGCACATAGGTGACATTTCCATTACCTCCCTGTCCGTGGTTCTCGTAAAGGCTGCTGTCCATATATTCGTCCGAAAGTCCTGCGCCAGTTTCCCCTAGATGCCAGACACCCACGTAGCCTGAATCCCATACTGGTCCCGATGTGTACACAATGGGCGCCAAGGGATTGTCATAATACATACTGATCACGGTGTCACTCGAACCAGAGAGCAAAGGCACCTTCACCCAAGCCACGAGATGAGCGTGGGTCGAGTTGAATGTCTGGTCAAAGAGCTCTACTTCGTGTGATAGTGTTTCTTCACCAATCGCGAATGCAATATCCCTGCCATCAGGGCGAACATCTGTGCGGAGGTCTGTGTCGTATAGGTCTATTAGCACTGGAAAGTTGACAAGGTCCTCTGCAACATTCTCATGACTGATTATCAAGTTCTTCCTATGATAATACGGCAGTGAGAACCTCTCTCCCTGAAATGTTGCGGGTCCAGTGTACCATTTCGAACCTGACGGATCTATCAAATCAAGGGAGATTGTCGACCCCGTAATCCCGGAACTCCATACTCTAAACTGGACATCCTGGCCAATTGAGAATTGGTCCGTGGTCGAATATGGACCTCCACTCGGACCCATTTGAGTTTCGAAGACTTGATTCCTATCTAGGAACCTAATTCGCCACATGCCATATTCATCAATCGCTGTTGAACTTACCATTAGTCTGCCATCAAAACACATCCATTCGGTGGTGTAAGTCTTCTCCATTCCTGAGGGGCTTGTAACAGAGAGTGGCCACCAATCACCTTCTGGATATGAAATCTCGAATGAAACTTCTTGTAGTTCAGAAGGTGGAGATATCAAAACACGAGTAGTCCAAATCGGCAAACTACCGTTGACAATTGAGAAGGATGTTCCCTGAGTGAAGTCATCAGCGTAGCTATATGCAGTAGTGTGAACTCCAAGTGAGAGTTTGACTCCGACAGTGACGCTTGATTCAGAACTTGTAGTGAAAGTGTATCCTCTTTCGCTTATCTGCTCCTCTGCTCCAATGGAATAGAATGAGCTTGGTTCATACTGATTGTTGTACTCAGTGAGAATCCATTCGGGTGAGCGAACCAGGCTGGCTACATGGACTTCATCCATGGATCCTAAGTACCACTCACCGTCATTTGGCATGTACTTGATATCACTTGTCGAGGTGATGGAATCAGGTGTACCGAACGTCTGCAGGGACTGGGCTACTCCATTTACATAGAGAGCCATCGCATTGGTTGTTGAATCAAACGATGCTGCCAAGTGCACCCATTCGTTCAGAGGATAGAGGGTATCGAGAGGCACCCCATTGTAGGTGAAGAAGTTGTTTCCGTCTACGACCATCAGCAAATCCCTGGGAATGCTCGGGCCCCCGGTGGATACGTCATCAATCTGGACATACCAGCCCGGACTATTCCAGGTACTTTTTGTGTAGAAGAGGGCCATTCTTTTTGAAGCCCAAGTGGCGGTTCTCTTGACCCAGGCTGACCAGGTGAGACTCGATGGTTGCAGAGTGTCTGAGGTTCCTAGGGATATGAAGTCTCCAGTGCCATCGAAATCTTGTGCATAGCCTATCTTTCCGTCAATTCTCGTCGGAACTTGAGTAGGAGTTCCGCTGCCACCTTGGCCATGATTACTATACTCTGAGCTGTCCCAATATTCATCCGTATCACCATTCCCACTCTCGGCAAGGTGCCAAGCTCCAACACACGAGCTTCCCCAGAGGGCGCCAGGGTTCTCCTGATTCTCGGCATTGTTGTTTCCATAATACATCGTGATGACTGTATCGACCGAAGTTGACAAGTCGGTCTTGACCCAGGCGACCAAATGGGCATGAGTTGAGTTGAATGATTGATCAAAGAGTTCAATCTCATGTGGAAGGAAGACATCGCCACTTCTGAAGATGATGTCATCTCCATCCAGTTGCACATCAGTTCTGAGGTCCTTGTCAAAGATGTCTACTAGTAGCGGGAAACCAGTCAGGTTTGCGGCGACCTTTGAAGAGTCTACTACAATGTCTTTCTTGAAATTGAATTCAATGGGTTGGACAGGTGTTTCAGCACCAACATAGTAGAAGCTGGATGGGTCATACTGGTTTGCATATTCTGTTGACACCCATTCAGCTGTGCGTGCTACCGACGAGATTCTAATCTCATCCAATCGTCCATCTGAGGCAAAGAAACCACCGACGTGTGCTCCAAATGCAAGATCAACTGTGGTCTCTATACCATCAATATTCGACAGGATTCCTGAAGTACTCGCCTTGTCATCCATGCCGTTCATGTAGATTGTTGTGGCGGAAGCACTGTCATCATCCCAGACTAACGTCACATAGTGCCACGCCGGAGTAGCTATGTTAGTTGCTGCACGAACCATATACTCATCAGAGCCATCGGCAACCTCAAAGACAAGTTGGTTGCCGCCTGCAGATGCTAGCGCATATCCATTGTCTATCCCACTTACACCTGGACGCTTTGCAACCACGAATTCTGGGTTTCCTGCTGAGTCCAAATACATCCAGAGAGATATACTGAAATCGTCGGTCGCACCGAAGTCAAGATGACCATCTGCTGGGTCACCCACAATCACACGGTCGTTAGACCCATCGAAATCATACGCCGCGTCAACCTTGCCATTGACACCTTGCGTAGCTCCTCCTTGTAGAGTTCCGCTTGATCTATATGATGTTGAATCTATCGCATCTCCACTTGATTCACCTAGATGCCAGACTCCAAGGTAGCTATTACTCCATACAGCAGAAGGATTCTCCAGATTTGGTGCACCAGGATTGTCATAAAACATTGAAATCGCCGTGTCAACCGTCGACGAGAGATTTGTCTTGACCCAAACGACTAAGTGAGCATGCGTCGAGTTGTATGTCTGGTCGAAGAGTTCTATCTCGTGCGGAAGTGAAGTTTCACCTTGCTTAAAGACAATGTCATCTCCATCCGCTTGCGCATCAGTTCTGAGGTCCTTATCAAAGATGTCGACTAGTAGCGGGAAACCGGTCAGGTCTGCGGCGACCTTTGCAGAGTCTACTACAATGTCTTTCTTGAAACTGTATTCAATGGGTTGGAGTGGCATTTCAGCTCCTACAGAGTAGAAGCTGGATGGATTGTTCTGGTTTAGGTACTCAGCTGCAATCCATTCAGGAGAAAGGGAAACATTGAGAATTCGAAATTCTGAGATTGCACCAGGACCCCACATGTTTCCACCAGCAAAATCGGAAAGAATTGCTAGTTGATTCCACACGAGATGTGGATTTGCGTTGTCCGGACTGGTGTCTTCCGCATCCAATGAGCCATTTACATAGTGATATGCTCTCACAGCAGACATTGACCTTACCCATGCAAATTGGAACCAGGTATCTGCCTCCCATGAATTCTTAGTCCCAGTACAAGAATCATCAGGGTCTGAGGTGACTTCTATATGTGTTA
>CAYFTD010000344.1:0-3532 GCA_964345915.1 uncultured archaeon | reverse complement strand
GTTCGAATGTTGAGAAGAGTCGTCCAGATACTGTTCTTCGTGGGCATCAATGCCTACATTCTTGTCGCCTGGGTAGGCGGAGAACAGATTCTTGCATTCTGGGAGGGCTTCAGAAACCTTCTTCCGACTTTACCCATTATTGCACCGTTGGAGGCCCCAGCAGCTGTTCTCGCGGGAACTTTCGATACACTTCAACGCGAGTTCTCCGGAGGCATCTTTCCCTTATTCACGCTAGGTGCAATGGTCATCATCCTGACAGTCCTAGGCCGATCAGCCTGTGGCTGGGTATGCCCGATTGGCACCATACAGGACTTTGCAACATTACCTAAGAGAACCAAGGTGCGTCCTGCACATAGCACTGAAACGGAACTTCGACGCATCAAGACCTACATCTTCGTCATCGTAATGGGCTTGGCACTCTGGGTAGGAATTAGTAGGGTCTTCGGAACCGCAGAGAACCTAGTGGCAATACTCGGACCGTTTGCTACCGCAGCATTCGACCCATTCAGTCCAGCCTACATATTATTCTTTGAAGCCACAACACATGCATGGCCATATTCATTGGAAACTCTCTGGTTCATAACCCAGTGGGGGTACTTTCTGGCGCAGTTTGCGTTCGTGGTCCTGATTGTAATTGTCGGAATATGGGTACCAAGGTGGTTCTGCAGGTGGCTGTGTCCAGCAGGGTGGCTCTACGGAGTATTCTCCAGAGATGCTCTGATCGGTATCGGCAGGAATCCTGCACGGTGTACTCCTGACACATGCAGTGTGTGCGAACACGTATGTCCAATGAACATCCGGATTCGTCGCTTTCCCTACCAGCATATGCATTCGCCGGAATGCATATTGTGTCTAGAATGCAAGAGCCATTGTCCTAATGGAGCAGTTGTCTTACGGTTCTCATGATGTGACCGTGATTCCATGACTGGCTTCCTCGAATCCTCTCTGAACACTGGCATAGAGATTCATAAGGCGCTGACCAAACTCAGTGATTCTTGCACCGCCACCCCCCTCGGTTCCGCCCTTGAACGTTTCCAGGAGCTTGATTCCGGTTTCTTGTTCAATCTTTCGGACCACTCCCCAGGCGTATCGGTATGACATACCAAGTGCCCTTGCTCCATCCGTGATAGTGCCCTTCTCACTGATACTATTCAGTATCGCGAATGCCCCAGGGCCAAATACATACTTGCCGTCATGTTCGAGCCAAAGCTTCCAGTTTGGTTTCAACCTAGAGAATGCATCATCTTCTGTAGACATCAATGGACACTTCCGGAGCCCCGTTGACTAGAGGATAGGGAGCTCCTCATATGACACTTGCTAATGTCCCCAACGAAGTCTCTCGGGCTTCGTTTCCTTCTTGTAC
Organism: uncultured archaeon; assembly: GCA_964345915.1. Taxonomy (GTDB): domain Archaea; phylum Asgardarchaeota; class Thorarchaeia; order Thorarchaeales; family Thorarchaeaceae; genus SMTZ1-83. The sequence continues at coordinate 2,169 of CAYFTD010000344.1, read as the reverse complement.
GCCTTCTTTACCTTCTTCCAATGGTCTGAACAGAGGTAGACCTTTCGAGAGCGAGAGTCCTTTACCTTCAGACCAGACTTCGCAACACTATCTGTGATGCGCACTGTCGCAAAGGACCTTTTCGACTCATTCTTACATCCAACGATGCTGCAGGTCTTCTTAGTGGATGGCAAGTTCCTCACTTCACCTGAGAGCGTTATTGTCCTCATTTAACTATGACGGCCTGGGTCGACGCTAGATATCGCCTTTTGGGGTCAAAAGAGGTCCTCTTGAGTAGTCGAACATGATCCTTTCTTCTGTGGCCATTCTTAGCCGAAGAGATGGTGTGTCATCCACATCGCCCACCTGGACCATCGTCATGCCACACTCTTCTGCAACCTTTGAAACATTTGGGAGGTTCTTGGGGCTGACAGTTACCAAGAATCCAAGCGAGATATACATCCGCAGCCAGTCCTCAAGCACAATTCCTTCTGGCCGTGATTCATCCACTGCATAAAGATCAAGAACACCACCCTTCCCTGAATACTCTAGAAGCATCCCGGCTGTGCCCACAAGACCAGCAACGGAAACATCCTTAGCAGCCGTGATCAGATGTTGGTGAGCCAAGGTGTTCATTACCGAGAGTCTTCGAACAACATCATCGGCCGACCTTCCTGTGACGGAGTCCCAGCCTAGCTTGTAGCTCGATCCTCTTTCACCGACTGCGTCGAAGAGTAGAATCATCAGGTTACCTTTCTGCGCCCCTCCGGCGGTCAAGAGGTCGCTCTTCATCACAGTCCCTGTTGCCGAGCCGACAACGAAGGTGGTCTTTGACTCTGGGTTTGTATGTCCTCTCACTATAGGAACTCGGAAAGTGTGAGAACCATCAATTAGGCCTTCTAGAATCTGCTCACCTATCTTGGCATCAGAGTATGAAAGTGCGACGGCGAACGAGGTCGGAGTACCTCCAGCAGCGTATATGTCCATTACATTTGCTAGGACTGCGTTGAATCCTGCCGCTCGGGGATGGTTGAGGCACAACTCCTGTACAATGGCGTCCGTAGTAAGCAATACAATTTCATCACCGTCTGTCTGAATTGCTGCAGAGTCTTCGCCAAGCCCATGCTCTTGGTTGCCATTGTATGAGGTGGTCCTTAGCCTTCCGATTATGGAGGGAAGGACATACTTTCGTGATATTCCCTCAAACTCATGCAGGAGACCAACAATCCCCTCTAGACGCGTCAAACAGAATCACTCTTGGCAGACCGATTGGGTCATGGCGCACCGAGAAAGCCGAGTGCAAATGCAGTCTGTCCCAGTATGATGCCAATCCCGAGCATAGACAGGCCTACCATGAGGTAGATCAGGGCCCTCATCACTGGACGAACTTCATCTAACACTTCAGGTCACCTAGCCGTACTGCGATGACTTGCGTGTTGCTTATAGACGTTACGGGGCGGCTTTCATTGAGTCGCACTTCAGTCAAGTGCTCTCCTACCCCCAAGGTGCTTTGAGTATTCCTCGGGATCACCATTTCCAAGATCCTCACGAATGACATCGACAAAGTCATCATCATCAACAGAAACAACAGTGATTCTCTCAAGACCTTTACACTTCCCAGCTTCTGTCATCTTCCTTTTGATGCAGATGCCAAACTTGCACCATGGGCCGTCACATTCATCGTCAACCTCAGCGCACCAGACCATCTTCTTTGAGCCCTTACGTCGTATCTTGAAGGCACTCGGTTGTCGACTACACTTGAACATCTTACAGGGAGGTGTGCAATCAGTGAGAGATTTTGACATCAGACTCACTCCCAACACAACACATTGCTTCATTTCTTCTTCTTGGCTTCGATTAGAACCTCATCAAGAATGGACCGACTTACTTCAAGAATCATGATGGACCTCTCGATCTTGGCCTTTGCCTGTTCATAGTTGCTTGTTGATATGTCACCAATTTTGTGTTGAGCATCCAAACGACTCCCTTCACGATTCAAGGCTCGGCCTGTCTTCTTCATGCTCTTGAACCAGCTCTCAGTCTTTTTCACAGAGCTCTTCAGTTCCTTACGTAAGGTCTTGACCGTATCGATTATCTTCGTTCTCTGTTCCTTATAGACAGCCTGATCCAAAGAGCCCTTCATCTCTTCGAGCTTCGTTCGCTTCTGTTCATACTCATCAAGTGACTGAA
>CAYFTD010000343.1:0-2835 GCA_964345915.1 uncultured archaeon | reverse complement strand
AGAATCGTTGGCACAGGTCGCAGTGATTTCGACAACCAAATTAACAACTCACTTGGATTCCCCGGAATCTTCAGAGGAACGCTTGACGTTCGGGCGACAACGATCACAGATGAGATGTGCATCGCTGCGGCTCACGCTCTGTCCGACTTGGGCGCGAAAGAGGCAAGTGAGAGAAAAGTCATTCCCACTATGGATCGATGGGAACTCTATCCTCTTGAAGCAACTGCTGTGGGAATGAAGGCCATGGAACAGGGCATAGCAAGAAAGCAGTGGGAGGAGAAGGAGCTGTACGAGCACGCAGAGAAGATAATCAGAGCGGCGCGGGCGTCCTCTGAGATTCTATACGAGAAGGGGTATATTCCAAAGGCTCCATCTACATGATGTTTAGTCAAGCGGCGGAACGTCCCGCCGCAATCCTTCTCTTTTTCAGTGCAATTCCGTATTTGTCAGCAAGACTATTATTAGACCGGTGCGGCGAAGCCGTACCCCACAGGAACGGAGAACAATAGATGTCCTACGACAAATGTGTACGATGCGGCTCATGTGTCAAGTTCTGCCCCCTCTTCGACGCTGTTGGAGAAGAGCAGTTCTCGCCACGTGGAAAGGCGTACTTGCTACAGGTAATGGATCAGATAGAGGAGGACGAGGAGCTCGCAAAGGAGTTCAGACGACTGCTTTTTCAATGTAGTATGTGCGGTCGCTGCGCAGAGGTCTGCGAATCGGACGTCGACTTGCTACGCATTTGGCATGAACAGAGAGCACAGGCTGTGGAAACCGCTCCTCAGGAGTTCGAATATCTGGATGCACTGAAGGAATCACTCGCAAATGTCGCCAATATCTATGGACTCGACCCGGAGGATCGGGCGATCTACTGGTTAGACGAGCTTGAGGATGAAATCCCCGGACTAGCCGACAGGTTGTATCAGAAGGGAAAGACTGCAGAGAACATGATATTTCTAGGATGCCTGATGTCGTTTCGGGGAACTCAGATTGATGTTCTTAGGTCCCTCTTCGTAACACTTGAGAAACTGGAAGTTGACTACCTCGTCATGGGAGCTGAGGAACACTGCTGCGGCCACCCGCTCTATCTAATGGGAGATGATGAGGGAGCAGAAGAATTACGCCAGCACAACAAGACTGTCATTCAAGACGCCAAAGCAAAGCATGTAGTGACCTGCTGTCCAGGTTGTCTGATTCAATTGAGAGAGCACCACAAGCTTGGCGACATCGAGCCTCTTCATCACACACAGTTCTTCGACAGACTGCTGGAAACTGCACCGAAATACAACCAGACGGAAGACTTTGCATTCCACGATCCCTGCGAACTTCATAGAATCCTTGGCATAAAGACTGAGCCTAGGTCGCTGATTGACAAGCTTGGAGTGGAGTATCGAGAGATGGACCTAAGCTGTTGTGGCGGTGGCGGACTGCTAAGGATGACGGATCCCGGCCTGAGTGACATTGTGATTCAATTGAGAAAGGCCCGGGAGAGACTGGCAACCTCAACAGTTGTTACTGCCTGCCCCTCATGCAGAGAACAACTGATGCTCAATGAAACCAAGACAAAGGACATTGTTGAGCTGCTGTCAGCAGCGCTAGAAGGAGGCAAGGCGTGAGATGAAGCTCAGAGACATAGCAATTGGCGCAAATGCCTCGATGTACTACAGACTCAATTTCAAGAAGATTCGGGGAGTCTACTATCCAAAGATTGAGGCGGATGTACTTGCAGCAATCGCATTTGCCCGAGAACACGGTTATGATGTCACGCCAAAGGGCGGAGGCTCAGGCCTGAGTGGAGCATGCACGGGAGGGGACAAAGAACGTATCATGATCAGCAGTCTGCAGATGACAGAGATCTTGAACATCTCAAAGGACCTCGGGTATGCTGATGTTCAACCTGGTGCCACCCCAGACGAGATCAATGCCATACTAGAGCCGATGGGAATGCAGTTGTTTGTCGCACCAAGCAGCAGAGACATTGCCACGGTGGGAGGAATCCTCAGCACCGATGGAGGCGGCAATGACACCTGGGTTAATGGAACTATGAGAGACAACACAATCAAGGTCAAAATGGTCACATATGATGGCAGACGACTCGCTGTAAGTCATGAAGGAGTCAAGTCGGAAGATGCCCAACTCGAGGCGGAATTGAACAGGAAAGGAATGACCATCCACGACGTGGCAAGCTCTCATGGCACACTAGGCTTCATTACTGAGTTGAAGGTCGCAATTCGACCTTTGGTCAGTGAAGCACTGGTAGGAGCTCTGGCTGAGTTCGATGATTATGACGGTCTGGGACAGGCAGTTGATGGCATGGTCAAGCGAGAGAGCCCAATCCGCTATGGAGAAACTATCGTCATGGCACATCCTGATGTTACAGAGGGCTTCAACCCGCCACTCTTGATCCTTCAGTACCCAGAGGAGTACGACACCGAGCTGGAAAGTTTCGTCGATGTGAAAAGACTGGATCAACAAGAGTTCCAGAGAATGAAGGACATCCGAATCAAGCTTCCTAAGAGGAACCCAAAGGAAGGCGTCCAGTTTGCCCTGTTTGAAGGCTATGGCTTTCACAGAGAGAGTCTGAGAAACATGCAACGAACCTTGGGTGAGATAGATACTTTGTTGCAGGGCCACGGTCTAGTGCCCTTCGGCAAGTACGGACACGCACCAAGTAAGTGGTACTTGGGTGATAACAGCGCGGCATATGGCATCATCATGCATTCAAGAGAGATTAGGCCCGAGGGGAAGAGTGGAAAAGAGCTGTACCAGATATTGCTCGATATCGTCGACAAATGTGAGAGTCTTGGTGTCACACCGAAACCCGAACACAAGTGG
>CAYFTD010000342.1:0-4962 GCA_964345915.1 uncultured archaeon | reverse complement strand
GGATCCTGAAGGAAAGGTCATTTTCAGACTAGAACTATCAGAGTAGTCCCTACAAATGCCATCACCTTAGTGAGGACCGTCTTTATGATACATGTCGACATAAGCAAGTGCACTGGATGTAGAAGCTGTGAGACTGCGTGTTCGTTCTTTCATACAGGAAGAGTGAGCAACCATCTTTCAAGAATCAAGGTCATGCACCTCTATGAGAACGGAATCGATGGACCAGTTGTCTGCAAGCAATGTGAAGAGAGATACTGCGTAGAATGTCCTGACAATGCCATCAGTGTCGGGAATCATGGAGAGATCATAGTAGCTCCGACAATCTGCAACCTGTGTGGGTCATGTGAGCAACAATGTCCTATCGGAGCTATCGAACAATACGGCGAACTAGTCTACGTCTGTGACCTTTGTGGTGGTAGACCGAAATGTGTTGACGCATGCACCGAAGACGCCATTGTATATGAAGTACAGTCCGGGAACGGAGAGTCACTAGCCAAGTTCCAAGAGAAATCACACAAGATGAACACAAGCGAGAAGAGGCGCTTCTACATAGAAAGCCTGGGGACGGAGGTAAGGAAGGCTTGGAGGGACCGCCATGACTAGGTATGGCTATGGCGGCAAGATTCTCCGGGTAGACCTCGGTGAGAAACGATTCAAGATAGAGAGAAGCAATGAATCATGGTTCAGGAAAGTGGTTGGTGGCAGAGCTGCCAATACGAAGCGGCTGCACGAAGAACTGAACGCGGAGTGCGATCCGCTAGGCCCAGAGAATATCTTGATATTTGGGGTCGGTCCTTTGACCGGTTCACTTCTTCCTGCTTCAGCCTACTATACGGTGACGGCGAAGTCTCCAATGACTGATATTCTCGGAGACTCAGCAGCAGGTGGGCAATTTGCCGCTGAAATGAAGCTCACAGGATTCGACCAGATAATCATCACTGGTGCGGCCGAGAAGTTGACCTACCTGACGATCGAGAGCGAAGGCATGGAATTCGAGGAATGTCCGGAGCTGGCCGGGAGTAGCATCATCGCAACAACGAGCGCAATCAGAAAGACTCAGAGAGACCACACAACTGAGGTCGCTGCAATTGGGCCGGCCGGCGAGAACCTGGTCCTCTTCTCGACAATTGTATCGAGCGGGAATCGAGTAAACGGAAGAACTGGCATGGGTGCCGTAATGGGCTCAAAGAAACTGAAAGCTGTGGCTGTAAGAGGATCCGGCTCAGTTCAAGTGGCAGATACCGTTGGCTTCTTGGAAGAGGTAACTAGGATTCGAGAAGCAATGGAGAAACATAACGAGTACGACAAGCGATATCGATTGGGTACGACCATGCTCATGAATGATTTGAACGGAATAGGCATCCTTCCAACGAATCACTTCCAAGATGGCATCTGTGATTATGTAGACAAGATATCAGGGGAGCGACTAGCAGAAGACTACAAAGTAAAGAACAAAGCATGCTTCAACTGCAACCTTCACTGCTCACGATACTACATTGTCGGGAAGCAAGAGGCAGAAGGTCCCGAGTTCGAAACCCTATGCAGCTTCAGTTCGAAACTGGGGGTGTCTAACCTTCCCTTTGCGTTGGAGATGAACACATGGCTCAATCAAATGGGCCTGGACTCAATCTCAACCTCTGAGGTAATTGGATGGATTATCGAGTGCCAAGAGAAGGGTCTGGTCACTCCTGATGACCTTGAAGGACTAAGCATATCATGGGGAGAAGTCGACAAGATTAGAGATCTGGTCCACAAGATGACGTATCGGGATGAAATAGGTGATAGGCTGGCAGATGGAGCCACACGATTCTCAAAAGCATTCTGTGAAGACGCCCAAAGACTTGTCATGCAAGTCAAAGGACTGGACGTAATCTGTGGAGACCCCAGGGGAATCAAGGCATATGGTTTGACCTATGCGATAGCGTCCCGAGGAGCGGACCATCTGAGGGCTGAGCCATACTTTGAGCTGACAAACCGTGTTGATGAAGCGATGAAGCGATTCGGTACAGAGAAAGCAGCTCTAAGGATGGAGGAAGAGGGGAAAGCTGCCCTAGTGACCTATTCCGAGAGAATCGCCCTATTGACTGACTCGATGACCATGTGCAAGAATATCGGATTGTGCATGGACGTCCTGAACTTTGAGAACGCAGCTTCCTTGCTCAGGGCAGGTACCGGCGTCAATTACACTCCAAAGAAGCTACAGAAGCTGATGGCAGACTCTGTCAATCTGCAACATGAGCTCAACCGAAGTTTCGGCATGACCAGGAAGGATGACACACTCCCAGACCGGTTTCTGAACGAACCGCTTGAAAGAGGCCCCACCAAAGGGTCAACTGTTGACATAACAAGAATGGTTGACGAATACTACAAGATCCACGAGTGGGAGTAGCCGCGAATACTTACTATATCAGGGATTAGAAGGGTTAACTTGGTAGCCACTGGAAAAGTGCCTGCTTTGGTCGAAAGATCCTTTCAGCGAATCGGAATCAAGATGCGAAAGAGGTCTTGTCCACTATCTGGATCAACTGTCAGTTCAATTGCACCTCCATACGATTCTACAATTCTATATGAGAGATACAACCCAAGTCCCTTACCCTCGCCGCCGCTGCTGACACCCTTGTGAAAGACACGTGGCCTGATGGACTCAGGTATCCCGGGACCCGTGTCTCTGTACTCAATTCCTAATGTGTCTTCTTTCATCCAGACGCAGACTTTGGCAACGGGGTCTGGCCCTGCATGTTCTGCAGTGTTTCTCAAGAGGTTCTCGATGACCAGTGGGAGTAGAATCCCCACCCTGATTTTGGAGGCGATGACGCTCGGCCATACTTTCACCTCGACCTTCATCCCTTTGAATACCCTCTCAGCATTCGCGGCGATTTCGTTGAGAGTGAGGAGAAAGTCATACTCTCTTTGTCTTCCTACTGACGCGAACAGTTTGATGACATTCCCCATTCGGTCACTGACGGCCAGAGCTGTTTCGATATTCTGTTGGTGTTTGGAATCCAAGTCCTTCATCACGTCCAAGAGCTCGACAGACCCTCTCAGGATTTGCATGTCGTTCCCCAAGTCATGAGTCAAGACTGATGTGTACACCTCAAGCTCCTTTTGCCGTTGTTGTAGGTCCTCTTGGCGATATCTCAATTGGGTCACATAGTAGTTAGTCATCCAGGTGAAGAACAGGACAATGATGGAGAGAGCAGCTTGATCGAAAATGGGCTCAAGGGCAGCAGTGAATTCTATGCCTTGATGTAGGTAGCTATAGGCCAAGAGTAAGGATGTTTCGACAGCGATGAAGAAACCCATTTGTCGAGTAGTCAGCCATTGACTTCCAATCAATGCAGCAACAAGCGGCCAGATTATGATATTGAACACAACTCTGGTTGGGACCCATTGAGGGCTATACAACAGGAAAAGAAATGGCATCGCGGCCAGAACCACTGTGGTGAAGATTCCCGCAAGAAGTACATGTTTCGTTCGACTAAGGGAGTATATTCCGACTGAAAGAAGCATCAAAGCCAAGTAGACAGGTTGCCCATCCACTGCACTTCCCAGAAGCAGTTGAAGAAAGGGAAAGATGAGTATAAGCAGAATATGGACTGCGGAAAGGAATCTTGCCTTCACTTCAAGTGTATCATCCGTGATATCATCTGAAGGCCGGGTGAAGAGTTGGTCTACCCTTCGAACCATGCTTGTTGGGTTATCCACCAGTTGCGAACCACGTGGATTCTCGCTTTCCATTATGGCATCTTCCGTTCTACTTGGACCAGAATATGCTCTTGGTCGAGTCTAATTCCGTCGACTGTGTTATATTCATTCCTCGGCTGAAGTCAATCAGTTAGGAGGTTTTATACCTCGGGAACCTTGTGTGTTGGTGGGAGAGTTGTTTCATGCCTGCAGATGTCAATGAGCTTCGGAAGAACTTCGACGGACCACACCACCTTCTTGTCGCATCCGATGGCCTTACTCTGTTCTTGTGGAAGTGGGAGCCACGTATTGAGCATACAAGGAAAGCGGCGCTGTTACTCCTGCACGGGCTTACCGCCTATTGTGGACCCTATTCCATGATGACCGAGCCGCTTGCGGAACGCGGCTTCACTATCTACGGTCTAGATCTCCGAGGTCACGGACTGTCAGACGGGAACAGAGGAGACTATCCCAGCAAAGACAGACTTGTCAGGGACATCTGTGAAGCCATAGACTTTGTGAAAGGGCGACATGAATCTGTAGTCGTGATTGGCCATAGTCTGGGTGTGCTATCATCCATACATGCCATGAATCATTGCCTTCAAAAATTGAGTGGGGCCATTCTCTTGAGTGGTGGACGATTCATAAGACCTGGAACAGTCGCAAAGAGGTCGACTACTCAGAAGCTGAAGATACTTCTCAGCTCAATTGTCAGGCCCGGAAAGCCAGTAATTGAGTATCGCCGGGAGGGAATGGTTGGGCTTGATGATCCGCTATTCACGTTCATGTATACGCTTCGTTTCATGAGGTTAGTGAACTTCGAGGACGCCAGTCTTCCTGAGAGGCTCGAAATGCCAGTTTTTGTTGGTGTCGGCGACTCGGACGAGCTCTTCTCTATTGAATCAGCCAGAGCGCTCTTTGAGTCAATCCCCGCTGAATCGAAGGAGTTCTTTGTAGCCAAGGGGGCGAAGCATGCAGAGTTTCCGGACGGGAGTTGGGATCCTCTCTTCAATTGGGTGGAAAGCAATTTCGATTAGGAAAGTTGTGCTGGACTAGTCCTCTCCAAAATCCAGAATCTTCTCTAGCCAGATATCTCCCTGTCGGCGGAACTTTGCGTTCGAGTAGCTGACGTAGGTACTAGTGGACTTGGCAAAGGAGGCTTCTCTGACTCTTTCAGAAACTCGTTCAGCATCTCTGAGTGTGTCGGTCACGAAGTTGGCGAATACAACCGGTTCCGAAGCTGAAATGTATGGTTCCCAGAACTCCATGGGGAATTCC
>CAYFTD010000341.1:0-1755 GCA_964345915.1 uncultured archaeon | reverse complement strand
GTTCAGATGACCACCATTAGTTGTCCGAACTGTGATGGACCCTTAGAATTGCCGCGAGATAGTAGCACTATCGTTTGCCCGTATTGTAGCACAACTGTCCAAGTCAAGACGGGAGAGATTCTGAAAGAGAGTTATGTGATGCGTCTCCAATACAGCCTGGAAAACGCCTGGGCTAAGATGTTGAGCTGGGCATCAAAGCAGCTAGGAGTCCCCAAGGATCTAGAACGGAAATCAAAGATAGTCAAGAGCGAACTAGTCTACTACCCCTTCTGGGTTGTAGAGGTGGAAGCGAAGACCGATTACACCGGCACACAGTCAAAACCTGATTTTGAAGGGAAGAGGCGCTTTCGTAGCGTAAGCTGGAAGAAAGTTGATGAGAGTGGGCATATCGAGCTTGAGAAGGACGTCTTTGTTCCTGCAAGCAGTGATATGCCGAAGGCACTTGCATCGTATATTATCCCCACAAAGAGAAAGGAGTTCTTTGACAAAGACCTAATCAAAGAGGTTGCTGGGAATCTGGTGCCATCGAATACTGAGAGGAGTACGGCCATTGAATCTGCCAAGCGAAGTATGGAATCTCTGCTACGGGAGGAGGCTCTAAAAGAGGTTGATCTGATCTCTCGAATGAAGACGGACCTCAACATCCCTGCCGTCTTCCTAGTCCATGTTCCCGTCTGGCACATCAAGTATGACTTCTCAATTCGGAAGTACGACGCAATGTTGGATGGCGCGTCTGGAAGAGTCATCTCACTGAAGTTTCCCCGAAAGCTGGCATTCAGGGCGATGACTATGTTCGGCGGCCTGCTCCATCTGGGTGGCGGAGGAGGTATCGGTCTCCTACTTGTGTATCTGGGCCTTACGCAGTTTGACGGAATCTTCCCGTCGGTAGCGGGTATAGTCATCGGGCTCGGGGCGTTGGCTTTCGCGTTTAGATTCATATCCACAGCTGTTACACTAGATGCTGAAGAAGAGGTGGCAGGCTAGTCCAACATGGTCCTTATGAGTCAGAGTCGACTTTGACCGTTCAAAAAAAGATAATAAGCCTACAACTCAGGACGTACCCTGAGCTTAGGCACACTGAGGGAAATCAATTGCAGTTCGGAATCTTCGATAGTATCTTCGGTATATTCTGGGAAATCTTTGGCGTGTTCACTCTGTTCTTCATTCTCGGACCTATCTTCGTGTGCATTATGATAATCGTCGTTTCGAGAGGTGCCTGCAGAGCATCTCAGGCCATGGCCTCGGGCTTTACTATGGAGGCACCTTCATTCGCCATTCCTGACCGGTATCGTGGACGAAGAAGAAGCGACGGCACCGAGATCAAGACTGTGAGGCTGCCAGAGAGATGTCCTTCTTGTGGCGCATCACTCACTCATGAAGACATTGACTGGACTGGCCCTCTTGAGGCCAGATGCAACTACTGCGGCGGGACTGTTAAGGCCCATTTCGAGAGCGTCTGAGTTCATCTGACATACGACATTAGTAGACGGATTGTGCGGAGCAGCATCCCTATGGCCAATGGATTTGAGATGCAGGATGACGGCACCCTGATTGAGGTTGATTTGTCAAAGGACAATCTAGAAACTCACAGTGTCTACTGCATTGTTGACGACACTACCAAAAGCATCTTTCTCTGGAAGGGAAGACTCTCAGATGTGAGGAAGAAGTTCATTGGCGCACATGTGGCAAACAGAATGCGGAACGAACATGGCACGAAATTCAGGGTTCATTCTGTCGACGAGGGTGACGAAACCT
>CAYFTD010000340.1:0-3162 GCA_964345915.1 uncultured archaeon | reverse complement strand
ATGATGTCAACAAACCCCGCACATTACCCAGCTGGACCTTGGTGAATCGATCTTACTTGGGTGGTCTTAATGATTGCCCAAGTCACACTCTTTTTTCTCTCTGGCCGCTCTCTCTACCTACCTAGACTAGGTCGCCTCACATAGCTCCAATACTGACGGGTCGGTAGTAAGCGAAATAGGCTTGGCTTGGACATGAGTTGTCTTGAGGACCTTCTCTGCAAGGGACATACGCATGGTTCTCAGTTGAGTTGCACCTAGAGCGCCGGTTTCTCTGACTATCCTGAACTCCATGTTGTTCGACTTGATGTGCTCTTCAAAGGCCGTGACGAACTCGACGGGGTCAACTTCGTTACCAAACATTGCAGCCAGGGTGTAGAACGGAAGGCCCTCGGACCTATTGATCTCTCCAACTACCGTGTAGTCCATTACCCTTGCTCCGGTCTTGGCTGTTGCCGATTCAATTGCATTCAAGACGTGCATCTCTGTCAGCTTCTCTCCTGCCATATTGACAGTTCGTCCTTTCCTAGCTATCTGGGTGACAATGTACGGGTCGGTGTCTGTGAAGGTCAGTAGGTCTCCTGTACGGTATCTGTACCATCCATTTGAGCCGGTCATGACAAACTCATACCTACTCCCCTTCTTTACGTCGCTCAATGGTATTGCATCCGGATTGTCTGACTCAGCATCCTTCTCTGGGATGAATTCCATGGCAACGGACTCTCAGCGGTGACACTTAGACTATACCTTGACGGGGCTGGTAACATTGGCCCGTTCAATCTTCTAACAAACGATTCAGGGCATATTGAATGGAGTGGTGCTGTCCCAACGGTCGGTCATTGGCAGGTCCATGTCGTATTCGATGGGCTAGGTGTTTACCTGCCATCTCAGACCACGCGTGATGTGAGTGTTAGGTTGGGAACTCAAGTCGAGGTTGTCGTGACTTCTACTGGGGACGTTGTCGCGGGCCGGGAACCATTGAACGTTTCAATTCTTCTCACAGACACTGAAGGAGCTCCACTTGAAGGAAGGACGGTCTATTGGGATGCTTACCACGACATGCTTGGTATTGTTTGGAATGGGAGTTTGATTCAACAGGGTCACAGCCCAGAGCCACTCAGTATCACTCTGCCAATCATGGGGAACTACTCCATCTTGTTCTACTTCAAGGGTACAGAGAATTACCACTCATCAAACACTGCCCTGAGGCAATGGGTTCTAGGCTTAAGTCAGATAGTCATCCATGGTGCCACATCAATAGATAGGTCAATAGACTCCTTTCTGATGGTGGAGGTCTTAGACGAGTTAGGTACGCCGATCGACCTTGCCGATCTACCTCTCATGGTCGAGTTGTACGGTCAGCAGGTGTCTTTTGACCACAGTGAAAGAGTTACTTGGAAAGCGAAGAACCTGACAATCTCCACCCTTGGTCTGGAAACTGGTAGCTATATTGTCAATCTGACTGTTGCCCAGTCTGCCAAACGACTGGGCTCTGTGCTCTTGTATCACTTCAACATCACTGCTGCCACGTACCTCGTTGAAGCCTCTAGAAGCCTGTCGGGGCTTCTTGGAGATGAACACAGTATCTCGCTAGTACTCATGGATTCATTTGATGAACCTGTGCAGGACATCACGCTCTGGATTAGTCTGTACGACCCCATAGGCAGAGAGGTCTACGGAAGTCTATTGACAGAGCAGACACCCATTGATACAGCGGATGGGTCAATCCGTGTGACCTGGAATCCTTCACTCACGGGGAACTATACTCTCATGGTGTCCTACGTTGGCGACGGCTGGAACGAACCTACGGTAACTTTGCATGTCGTACTCATTAGACGTGCAACCTATCTCGAACTAGAAGGTACGACCTCTCTTCATTACCCAGAAACAATGGACTTGTCAATCACATTGACTGGAGGCCTTGGCAAGATTACAGGGGCCAGTCTACATGTATTAGACATCTTGGAAGGGAAAGTGGTCTATGACTCCTGGGTCGTTACCGGAAGCTGGGGGTTCGCGACGGTCGATTTCGGGACAATGCTAAGCGGCGAACACAACATCACTGTGCTCTACGAGGGTACTGAAACGTTTGCACCATGTCGAGCGGACTTGGAAACAATGGTCTATCCTCGAGTCGATATTGAGATCAATCCGAAAAACGTGGACGTTGGAAAGAACTCGACCATGAAACTCACTCTGAATGTTCAGGGTGTATCATGGGATTGGGAGGGTGTCATGAAGGTCCTACTGATGGATCCAAACAAGTTACTACTACATAACGTGACATTCAAAGTGAGTCCTGAAACTGATTATGAAATGCATCTTATCCTTCTGACAACCGGTGTCCACCGAATCAATGCAACACTCTTCGGGCTACCACTCGATTTACAGGTGACAGAGTCATTCGAAATCATGGTGAACATGCCGATGGTTGAGATACAGCTTGACGCGGGCTCAGGGCCAGTGGCCGGCGGTGGTGTACTGGCGTCGATCATCGGAGTCATACTGTGGAGAAGAAAGGAGAAACTGCTGGCACTTCCGAGTGAGTGGGACTAATGATGAATGGCAACCGGACCAGTCCCATGGATCTTCATGACACCTGAAGCTGGCCTTCTTCCGGTAGGGTGATGCTTACTAATAGGAGAAGGAATAAGTGCATTTGCCGCTACGACACAAATGAGGGAGGAAATTGGTTCAAGGTGATGGATGGATGCAGAATCCTAGTCTGCAGAAACTCATCAGGCTTGCAGCCAGAATCCGATCCTTCAATCCGAACATCTTCCTCTTCTTGGCTGCGGCAGCATTCACATTGCTTTCGTGTTTCCACTATCTTGTCACACTGTCTGAGTGGACAAACGTGGGTTTCACCTTGGATGATTCATGGATACATCTGCAGTTTGCAAGAACAGTCTTTGAGGGCAGAGCATGGGAGTATTCTCCTGGAGTTCCTAGTGCTGGGGCAACAAGCCCTTTGTGGGCAGTGATTCTCTCGTCTGTTTTCTACTTTGGGCAGGATGAAACAGGTATTATCCTTGGTGTGTATGGTGTTTCGGCAGTACTCTATATCTTGAGTTCTTTCCTAGTCGGCCACTTGGCTTCTCGATATGCTGGCCGTCACATCTGGGGCATTCCAGCGATTATTGGTTTCGTCCTCGTACCTAGGAA
>CAYFTD010000339.1:0-2499 GCA_964345915.1 uncultured archaeon | reverse complement strand
ACTGGCCATCGCAAGTGGTAACGAATAGATGGAAGCGTACTCCGCTACGCTTCCTTTCTTCTCTTTGCTCACGTGTCGCAGGTATTGGAATCTCCCTGTGCATTCAAAAATGTGAGAAGCGTCAGCTGTCTAGATGTCTTCATCTCGATTCCTAGCAGAGAGGACATTCGGCTCCTTCCGGAATCACAAGCGTATTGATTGGACTCCTGTGCACAAACATGAGTCAACTCAACTGGTCGGCTCTTTTCTCCCTGCGATTTCCACTATCACTTGAGCCTGGGTTTTTGAATACAAGGTGGTCTTATCCAAGCTTGGGAGAAGACTTCACAGATATTACCAAAAAAGAAAGAAAGGCGAGATGCCAGGTTCTCTTTTCGATCCGATTCCCAAGGAGGAAGGAAGGGCGAGAAACCATGATTGTCGTGCGCGACCTGGCATCCCATTCTTGTTCTGAGCTCGGTTTGTTCTTGCGCCCTTCCATCACCATTGACGGCTTCAATCTTCAATTCCCTGCCTGTAGTATGGTCAAGCAGCGAATGGAGGATAGATTCTCCTCGTCACAACACGTTCCTTCTCAGCCTCGATGTGAGAGGAAGCTCCAGTGTTGTCGATGAACTTGCTGCGAGTGATTTCCTTGTTCTTTGAGCCTTTGAACTCGGAGTACACCCAGTCGAACAGGTAGATCTCTGCAGGCAGCACAAGTAGGATTAGACCCGGTATGACTGCCAGGGGCATAAGCAGAGCAAACATTGACAATACACCAGCAATAGCACGACCAGCACCCCGCACGGAGTCCCATGCGGCGAACGTCGCGGTTGCGCTTTGCTTGACTCTTATACTTGCATTGAGATTAAATCGCTTCATCTTTTTCCTGCCTCCGTCATCCGAGAACCGACACTACACCGATTCCGATTCACGAAAGACGTATTAGTATTACATGCACTTTGTAATAAGTGTTATGGTGGCATGTTACAATCGAGTTATAGGTCACAAAGCCGCAATATACCATCCCGAAACATGTATCTCGGTGGAAAGACTCATCTCATGGTTCACAGATGAGGTGTTCCGTAGCTCCAACAGGTAGGTATCCGAGTATGAAGCCGCTCGGCACAATCACCATGTACTACCCATTCTTGGACGCAGAAACACGTAGTACAATAGACTCTATCATGGAAGAGTCACAGACCTACCGCGACTTTGCCGTGGCTCTTGGAGAGCGTGTATGTGAGATTGACAGTCCTGTTCATCTTGCCTACCTCGCAGCTGTCCACGTATGGCAGGCGGCAGAGATAGAAACAATGGAGCGAATACGTACTGAGTACAACGAATATGCCATTATCAGACCTTGGACCCTTCATCAGAGATTGCCGGACGAGACAGGTGACCGCTATATTCAGGTTCGCGAGTATATTGAGGACGCCATCGCTTCAAAGCCTGAGGACTGGATAATTGTCCAACTCCACCAGGCAAGCGAAGGCTTCCTTGGACCTATGACGGGTTTCGATCGAATAATCAAAGATGCAGGTAGACTTCTGGCAAAGCAGCCAGACCTGGAATGCTTCAAGCCGGGGTTTCACAACCTGAACTGTTGGATATACGCGATGGAGGGCAATGCAAAGAAGGCGATTTCCGAGATACAGGTTGGATTGGAGATTGCGAAGAGATATGACGACCGTCACAGACTGTTGAAGCTGCTGAGTGATCTTGCAAACCTCACGAAGAATTCGGACGTGAGGTCGGCCTTGGTCCATCTTGAGGATGCCCATCGACTCTGCACCGAGCTGGACTCTAGGTATGATAAGTGTCTGATTCTAAATGAAATGGGACTTGTCTCTACAATACTTGGAGAGTACGACTTAGCTCTGAAGTGCCACCTCGACAGTGTTCGCATGGAAGAAAGCGAGGGAAGCCTAGGTTATTTCGCCAGCATCAATCTCTCCGATGCGTACCTCAATCTCAAAGCCAATTTCGAGGCGTTGAGCTGGGCTGAGTCAGCCATGGCCCGTGTTGAGCCCGGTGTTACGATTTGGTCACAACTGACGATGGCTCGTTCACTGATTGCCCTTGAAGCATATGACGATGCGGCACGCTATCTTGACGTGGCAAGATTCATGGCCCTCAAGAGTGGACACGAATCTATCCTTGGGCGATACTACTACGTATTGGGTCTTTATGAGAAAGCAATTGGCCAAACAGAAACAGCGATCGAAACGCTCCACCAGGCTCTGGATATCTTCGAGCGGCACAACATCATGCTCTACGTTGTCTACTGCCTGATTGCGCTTACTAAGGCAGAGCTCGCCATTGTTAAGGCAACTGAAGCTGACTTGGATACAGAAACATCAGGGCCATTCATGTCGAAACTCGGGAAACTGGCAGATGACAGAGACCTTCCTGGAGTGATGATGCTTCATGCACTCTTGAAGGCAGACTTACAACTTGTCCAAAACAGAAAGAGTCAGGCCAAAGAAACCCTTGAGAATGCTCTTACCATATCCG
>CAYFTD010000338.1:0-2075 GCA_964345915.1 uncultured archaeon | reverse complement strand
GCAGCTGTGGTGGATTATGACAGACTAAAGGCGAACATCAGATTCATGGCAGCAAAGGCAGTGGACAATGGAGTCGCTCTTCGGCCTCACATTAAGACTCACAAGTGTCTTGAGATTGCCGAGCTGCAGAGGAATTTTGGAGCATCGGGCATAACAGCATCGACAATCGGAGAGGCACAGTTCTTTACCCGGAACGGATTCAAAGACATTACTCTCTCAGTTCCATTGGCCCCCGACAAGATACCTGCGATTGTACAGCTTGCTTTCAGGGCGAATCTAAGAGTCCTTGTCGACAACCCAACCACTGTGACACATCTGATCTCAGGACTGAAGAAGAGCAAGCTAGAGCTTGATGTGCTTCTCAAGGTGGATTGCAACTACCATAGAAGTGGCATTGATCCTGAGAAACGTTCGTCAATTCGTCTTGCCAAAAGGATTCTAAATGCTCGACGGCTTCGCTTTGCAGGCATTCTCACCCATGGGGGACATTCTTACTCTGCAAAATCGCGGAATGAAATTCGCAAAGTTGCTGCTGAGGAAAGCGATGCAGTACTTCGATTTGCCAAGCTGCTGAGGAAGGAGAGTCGGAAGCTCACTCCGAAGATGGTCAGCATTGGTTCGACACCCACGATGATGCTAAGTGACACCATACCTGAGGGGATAACGGAAATCCGTCCGGGCAATTATGTGTTCTACGACTATACACAGGTGGCGCTGGGGACGTGCCGGTCGTACAGTTGTGCGCTTACAGTCTTGTCTAGCGTGATTGGCGCTTTCAAGGACAGGCTGATAGTTGATGCCGGCGCAACAGCACTCTCTCACGATCCCGGGCCTACACATATCTATCCAGATTGTGGGTATGGCAAGGTTCTCTTGGATTATGACGAGGGCGACCTTGCGGAGGATACGGTGATTGTCAGCCTCTCTCAGGAACATGGAAAGATCAAATTGGGAGCAGGCTCACCAATCAAGAAGCTCAAACCAGGTGACCGGCTGAGGATACTTCCCAACCATTCTTGTCTGACTGCAAACCTGTCTGACGAGTACTACGTCACTAGCGGCGAGGAGATTGTTGACATTTGGGAAGTCTACAGTCGCAGAACTGTAACCTAGACTTCTCTCTGCTAATCAAGATCAAGACGGTTTACGATGAAGTGCCCGCAATAGGGGCAATACTCCTCCTCTCCTGGTAGTACGGGGTGGGGAAGCTTGCCGCCACAGTTGGGACAAGTCGTTACCGCCTTTGGAAGCTGCTCAACAGCCTCTGCGGTGAAGACGACTCTAGAGTTCTTGTCAATAGTCCCTCGAAACTTGCCAGATTGAGATAGGTTCTCAAGAGCCTCAACTATCTGGTCATCCGTGGCATTTGTGACACGACCAATCTGATCGAATTTCATTCTCCGCTGAGCATGAAGAAGATGAAGGAGACCCTCTTCAAGCGACACTGCCCTCGGACTCACAATCTCATTTGATCTTCTGTCAAGGTAGACAAGCGGGAGTCTGCGTTTGGCCAGCTTCTCAGCCGCATCGACAACGTCCTCAGAAGAAGCCCCAATCTCACTCGCAGCAGCAGCAACACTAATTCGACCCTCGCGCTGAACGACAGAGATCAACTTCCCGGACACGTCACCAACACGTGCTTCCCTGGTCCCTTTGACTAGTAGCCAAAGGCCGATTGCTAACTCTGGCAGTCCTATTATTGCCCAAGCTATGATGCCCGATGTAAGCATGACGCCTATGTCGCCGCCGACATCAAGCGTGGATTGGTAAACCAGATAGGTCATCGCAGCACTCACAATGATTAGTAGTAGCCCTAGGAACTGGGCCAGACGAGGATTCACACTTGCCAACCTCCAATTCTTCAATTCTCCCCCCTTCAATTATACATTGTGTACAATCGTGTCGAAAAGTGGACATGTACCTCGATGTAAGACACTGTCCTGATGGGAGGGGAGATACGACAGAATGTTTTAATAAGAGAGAACGTCATCAAACCGAGTACTAGACCCTGAAAGGACGTGTAAATGACCGTGACGATAGACCGCGAGGGAGCAACATCTGCTATTATTCTGCAT
>CAYFTD010000337.1:0-2001 GCA_964345915.1 uncultured archaeon | reverse complement strand
CCCTATACAGGGGACCCAAAGAACGAACGAACGCGGTTGGACGCAAGTCGCTATCGCAGTTTGTTACATGGGAGGGGGATGCCCTACCGATTTATCGCCTCACGTGTCCACGCTGGGATAATTTGATTTCCCCTTGAGGTCCTCATTTGAACAAATAGGCCCCATCCTAATAAACATTGTATGACTCTCTTCGTGGCTATTTCTGGATGCTTTCGTAGTCATTTCTCGCGCCTGTTTGAGCAAATCACCCATTACCTATATGAAGGGGAAACTTCTAGACTCGTGCAGAAGGAGAACAGCGAACTTGGCATTTGAAAAACCTCGTAGAAGCGGTTTCCTCTTCGTGATTGAGGGGATCGATGGTTCTGGCAAGACAGTAGTCTGTGATAGACTAACTGAGCTTCTAGCAGGCGAAGGCATGGAAATGGTGCGCCTCAGAGAGCCAACCAACGAGAGCCCATGGGGTAAGGAGATAAGAGAGCGCACACCGCGTGGCGAGCTCACGCCAAACGAAGAGCTAGATTTGTACATGCGTGACAGAGAATGGCATATTCAGAATAGGATTGAGCCGGCGCTTGTCGCGGGCAAGATAGTTCTCATGGACAGGTACTTCTTTGCCGCCGGTGCCTACCAATCAACTAGCACTGGGCTGCACTGGAGTGAAATCCTACGGCGAAATAGAGAAGAGATTGGCGCTCCAGAACCAGACATCGTATTCTTGCTCAATGTCCCCGTAGACGTGGGCCTGTCAAGGATTGCTGCAGCGCGCGAGGGCAGTTTGAACATACAATTCGAGAAACATGATCGATTGGTTAAGGTCAGGCAGGCATACCTTGAGATGGTTGTAGAAGACTCGGCGAATTTCTCAGTTGTTGACGCCACAAGTGAGCTGGAAGAGGTAGTAGCACAGGTTTTCGCGCGGATTACGGATTATGTCAGGAAGCACGGGACTCCTAGTGCTTCAAGCTGAAAGTGCGCTTTTTGGGCGATTTTGACTGTTTTGCGAAGCGTCTAGTGACAAGCTTTTTTAGCACCCAGAGGTCAACGTCTCCAACCAGCTCCAGTAGACCAGTCATAAATGGGACCGGAGAAGAAAAGAATGCCTGAAGCAATGCTCTTGATTGACTGGGACAGCAAAATCGGTGCAGTCCTCAAAGCGAAGGTCCCTGCGGACTTCGCTGACTACTACCGAGAAGATCTCAATACAGAGATAATGAGGATTTTTACCTCGCACGCCATGGGTGATGCCACAGCCGGCTTCTCATCTCTTAGCGTTCGCATTGGAGGTGAGGAATATCTTGTCGCATCGTACTACACTGGCATTGTAAGAGAGGAGGAGCAATACTGTGTTTCACTCCTGCTCAGACCCCCTGAAGACCCAAAGGCCTACGAGGCCGCGATAACTTCGATTGTTTCGCCACTCACCAACGCAGTCGTTTCTATGACCGATGCTGAGTTTCAGACAGAGCTCGAAAACACGTACCGTCGAATCATAAGACTGGCGGGCATGACAGACGAGTCACGACTCGCTCGTCTGTTCTCTGACGAGATATCACGCGCTGTATTTCCAAAGCTCTGGAAAGGCGGAATCTCTAAGGAGGATCTTGAGGAATGGCTGAAGATGGTCACCGGTTTGCCCAGTGTAAGTGTGGAATCGATAATAGCGCCATTTGAAGAGCTAGGTCTTGTAAAGTCAGAGTGGGTCGATGAGATTGGTCGAACATGCATCTTTATGATAAAGGACCTTGAGGTCTTTCGTGCACCGCCGCTCATGGCCATGGAAGCATCAAGCTCCATACTTGACCCTGAACTGGCAGCAGAGTACAAGTCCGAGGTCCTAGAGTTTCTCACTGAATGGCAGAAGACTCCCGAGGACACGGTTTCAGTGGCTTCTATCCTGGCAGATCCTGAATGCTATGATACTCTCAACCAGCTTCGCAGAAGACCTCTCAACATATAAGAGCTTGAAGCCAAACTCGGAATACCACCTAAAGAACTCAA
>CAYFTD010000336.1:0-3299 GCA_964345915.1 uncultured archaeon | reverse complement strand
AGCTGCTCTGCTCATGTCAGAATTCTATCAGAATCATGATCAGCTCAAAGATGCAATGGGGACACTTGAGGATGCACTGAGCATAACCGATTCTCTAGGTGTTAAGACTCTCAGAGAGAGGATAAATGACAGAATCAGCGAGCTGAATCAACTTCTGAAGGAAACATGAGTGGCCCGATAGTATACGATATTTATTATTATAAGATATTGTAATATGATAGATGCAGTGTTCTAATGCCAAGAGGTATTGCTAATGTCAGTTTCCCAGGTCTGCAGATTCAGATATCGAAATGGATCAAAGTCCCTACGCCTTAGCATCCGATACTACCCTGGAGACTCTATGTCCCTTGATGAGATAACGGCCGATTTCGTTGGCATTCTTAGATACTCCCTAAGGGTTTCTCTAGAGAAGATAAAGCAAGAGAGCGGTTTGTGAGAAAGGGCTTCTAGCTCAGTGTACCTCACTTCTTGATACGGCCCATTTCTGCTCGCTCGAGTGTGACTAGGGCCGAGATATAATCATCGAGGGTTGAAGATCGCTCCTTGATGGATAGGCTGGAATCATGTATTCTTTTCCTGAGCATGGCGAGATATCGATTCTCAATCTGTTCAACATAGGTTGAGGATCCTATCCGAGTGACCTTAATTGTGGGTTGACCTTGGATATACTCAATTAGGCGAACCCAACTCTCTGCTGTCGATGGATTGAATCCGATTGCCTGCAATTTGGATTTTGGGAATGGCTCCCCCTCTGCAAGGATGAATTCAAAGATCGATTCCGCACGTTCAGCCAGAGTCCGTCTCTTTTTCGGCATAATACAATATCGTATTATTTAATATATAAACATATTCCTTATATTGGAATCCAGAATGCCTAGCCACTGCACTGCTTCAAGGATGATCAATCATGACTGTTGACAAGGCTGAAAGCATGAAGTTTCATGTCATTGGAGTCGTCAAGGATTTCTTTGAGAAACACTTCAGTGAAGATGCTGAAGTGTTGAGCAAGTCGTTTGAGCAGAATTATGTTGCGCTAGTAGAGCAACATGGTCACGATGCAACTTCAGAGGTAGAAGGACTTCGGAGGCTCATTGTTTCTTTCAAGCCTGCCTTGACTTCTGTTCTGGAACCATGCGAGGAGTATGACACACTCCTGACAATGGTCTTGTGGATGTTCAAGGCTCCATGGGAGGGAGCGCACCGGCGCAAGAAGAAACCATCTCCCCGGAGAGATGGGCCAGTCTTGCCCGGAAGTGACCAATCGATGGACATCAGTTTCCTCTGCACTATCTGCGGGGAGGAGGTCGATGTACCTCATGATAAGAAGATGCAGATTCTGAATTCAGAAGACGAAGTAGAACTACCGACACACTGTGGCCATGATGTGAAGATCAGAATCTCCAAGAAACAAGTAGAGCCTCAGGTTGAAGAAGTGGACGAAGACGAACCGATTGTACCCGTTGAATTGCTAATGGGTCATCTTCCAGCTGACAATGTCGAGTACATGAAGGTCTTGAGTGTAGGCATTGACATTGGCTCGTCTACATCACATCTCATCTTCTCACGACTCACACTCAAGCGCGAGAAGAGTCTGTTCAATATCACAAATCGTTTCAACCTAGTCAATCGGGAGATCATCTACGAGAGCCCGATCATCTTCACTCCACTCATTGATCGATACAATATCGATGTCGAGGCAGTCATTGAGTTCTGTGAAGAGGAATACAAGAAAGCTGGAATGACACCAGAGATGGTCGAGACTGGTGCAGTGATAGTGACTGGAGAAACAGCAAAGAAACAGAACGCTGCAGAGATAGTGAGCCGCTTGTCGTCCGAATCTGGGAGATTCGTAAGTGCTGCCGCAGGTCCCAATCTTGAGTCTCTTCTAAGCGCAATGGGAAGTGGGATTATCGATCAGACAGTTCAAAGTCAGAGATCAATCCTACACGTTGACGTTGGTGGAGGAACCAGCAACTTGGCTATTATTACCAACGGTCAGGTTCGCAGTACATCGTGCATAAATGTTGGCGGTCGCCTGCTCGGCATTGACAAAGACCTCAAGATCTGGAGGATTGATGGACCCGCTCAATTCGTCATGAATGAACTAGGAATGACATATCAGATTGGTGACACCATCCCCGAGAAGGATGCAAGAGCGGTTGCCCGAGAACTTGCTAAGGCCTTGGTCGAAGTAATGCAGGGCGAAGCAAAGAGCACTGTTGCCAAGGAGTTGATGATGACCGATGATTTGGATTTCTCGATTCCAGTAGATTCATGCTCATTCTCGGGTGGGGTCTCTGAGATGTACTTTGGCAGCGAAGGTGATTTCGATGACATTGGAGCAATGCTGGCGGATGAAATCAGAGTGCTTGTAAGAGATCAAGGCCTAGTTGTTGTGGAGCCTCCGAACAAGATCCGAGCCACTGTCATAGGTGCTGGAGCATTCTCTCTCTCTGTTTCGGGGTCAACTACATTCTTTGATGAGAGCATTGAACTCCCGGTCACCAACATACCTGTTCTCCCTGTCAGCTTGGGAGATGGTGATTTCACTCCAGAAAGACTGGAAGAGGAAATCCGTAGATCATTCACAACGTTTGGCATGGTTGAAGGAGAGGACATTGTTGCCCTCTATTTCAAAGACCTGGTTGTTTCGCGAGTCTATGTTGGCGACGAATGGTTGCCACCCTTTGCGAGGTCGGTAGAAAAGGCGTTGCCAAATTCCGTATCAAAGAAGAGGCTAATCATCCTGATATTCGGCTACGACGTAGCCAAGAGATTGGGTCTCGTCATACGCGATGAAACCTCAATCAAGCGCAACATACTGGTTCTAGATGAATTGCAGTTAGAAGCAGGTGATTGGATCGATATTGGTGCTCCCCTCAAAACGACTGAAGCATTTCCTGTGACGGTAAAGAGTCTGGTATTCAACGAGAATAAGGAGTATTCAGTTGAATGAAAGTGCGACGCCACTATCCTAGGTTTGCTAGTTCTAGGACTTGACGCGCAGACTCGACCAACCTCTTCTTTGTTTCACCTATGTGCTCACCGAGTCTATTCAGTCGGGGATCTTCTGCACTGGCAGTGAAACTATGTTCCTTGTATCGACGGACCTCGTAATTGTAGATGTCAAAGACCGCAAAGGCATCAGCCAAGGCTCTCCGCAGTCTGGGGTAAATCCTATCTGGAATGCCTGTCACTTTGATCGCGGTCCATTTTGGTGAGTGGAGCTCATCTATGCTTTCTCGCTGGGCCTGTTCTAGAATCTCTTCAAGTTCTTCAACAAGCTCGTTCTCTACCCA
>CAYFTD010000335.1:0-7433 GCA_964345915.1 uncultured archaeon | reverse complement strand
GAGATTAGGTATTACATATTAGGAAACGCTCATGCAATGACAGACATCCACCGAACCAAGCTCATTGTTCAGCAAAATGCAATTCATTGTACAAGTTGCGAGAAGAGAATCAAGAATGTATTGAACATCCTCTCCGGAGTCTTAGCTGTAGAAACAAGTCAGTCAACTCAGGAAGTAGTTGTGAGTTATGATTCAGATCAGATTGTTCTTGAAAGAATCATAGAGGTGCTAAAGAAGATTGGATTTCCTGCGTCACCTGTTTCTTCGGGCTGAGGAATCGGGAAGAACAGAGGCGGAATGGCGATATTGGTAGAAGAGTCCAATGCACAACTTGTTCGCGACAAGTTGTTGGTCAAGATTGGGGGGCTTCAGTGTTCGTTCTGCACAGAAAGTGTAAGACAGGCAGTTTCGAGAATGGAGGGAGTCTGTGATGTAGCCGTGAGTTTGAGTCATGAGGAGGCACTTATAGAGTATGATCCCGGGCACCAAACACCCACGGCCATCAAGGATACTCTACGAAGCATTGGGTTCACCATCCGTGACCCTGACAAGGTACGCAGCCTTGAAGAAGATGAGGAAGAGCTTATTCTAGAAAAGAAGCGGCTGATTGCTGCTGGTATTCTGACACTATTAGCAGCCACCATGATGTTACTGATGTGGACTGGTTATTCTATTCCATTTGGATTCAGTATTATGTTCTCTCTGGCAGTCCTGACAATGTTTGGTCCAGGGCTGCACATAAAACGATTGGCAGGAGCATCTCTTCGAAGAGGGATACTAAACCAGCATGTGCTCTTAGAGTTTGCTGCCTTTGGCGGAATTCTAGGGGGCATCATTGGCATCATTATTCAACCATGGCCTGTTATGGACTTCTTTGCAGTGTCTGTATTTGTGACCTCATATCATGTCCTCTCTGGCTATGTATCTCTTCTTGTTCGTACTCGTTCATCTCAGGCAATCAAGAAGCTCATGGACCTCCAACCTGCAACCGCAAGGCTCATCGGACCTGGCGAGAGTGAAACCGAGATTCCTGTTGAGAATGTGAAACAGGGTGATCTAGTCAAGGTGTTACCGGGTGAGAGCATCCCTGTTGATGGAATCTTAAGAAGCGGCGCTTCAGCCGTAGATGAAAGCCTCGTCACAGGTGAACCGATTCCTGTCCCAAAAGAAAGAGGGGATGAGGTCATCGGGGGCTCTCTTAACCAGAGAGGATTCCTCATTATTGAAGTGACAAGAGTGGGGGAAGAATCATTTCTTCAGCAGATTGCAGCACACATCAGAGAAGCAAGGGCTCTAAAGCCTGATATTGTCATGCTAGTGGATCGTATACTGAAGTACTTCGTTCGAGGGGTGCTGCTGGCTGCAATTGTCGCATTTGCGTTTTGGATCTTTGGTGCATGGTTGCTCCTTGGTGAGTCAAATCTCGAAGTAGGAGTCTTCGCAGCACTAGCTGTTCTAGTAATGGGTTATCCATGCGCTATAGGGATGGCGACGCCTCTGGCTTTGATTCGAGGGAGTGGAATCGCCGCGCAAAGAGGAGTGCTAATTCGGTCAGGAGAGGCCTTTCAGACATTCAAGGATGTTCGAAGGGTTGTTTTCGACAAGACTGGTACACTCACGATGGGAAGACCCAGCGTCATTGACATTGTGGCCATTAATGGCTTCAGTAATTCAGAAGTCCTCTCATTCGCAGCCAGTTTAGAGATCAATTCCGAGCATCCATTGGCTCGTGCGGTGATAGAACGGGCTCTGCAAGATGTTGTACAAATAGAAACTGTCGATGATTTTCGCGCTCACCTAGGAAAGGGTGTTCGTGGCCGCGTGAGGGATGCAATCATACTCGTAGGCAGTCCAGAGTTTCTAAAGGAGGATGGAGCGAGAGAGGGCGAGTTCCCCAAGAAACTAGAGCAAATGCAGAGGGAAGGTCTGACCGTGGTAGCTGTAAGTGTCAACGGAATATTGGCTGGAATGATAGCAATTGGAAACCTGCTCAAAGAGGATGCAAAGGATGTGGTTCTAGAATTAAAGGCAGAAGGTATTGAGCCAGTCTTGGTTACGGGAAACAATGAGCTCACTGCTAATGCAATAGCAGAGGAATTGAGTATTTCAGAGGTCCATGCAGAAGTCCTACCTCAAGAGAAATCAGCCATGATTAGGAAGATTCAGGCCCAGGACCAAAAAGTTGCTATGGTTGGAGATGGCATAAATGATGCACCTGCGCTAATGCAGTCAGATATTGGAATTGCAATTGGCGCCGGGAGTGACATCGCGATTGAGTCTGCTGATATCGTGATTGTGGGTGACCGCTTGAGGGGTGTGATTGATGCATATAATGTCTGCAGGTCTAGTTACACGAAGACATTGCAGAATGTGTTACTTGCATTTGTGTTCAATGGAATTGGTGTACCTCTAGCTATGACTGGATTGCTCCATCCAGTGTGGGCAATGATCGCGATGGCCGGAAGTGTTTCAGCTGTCCTGGCAAACTCTTACGTCAGAACTGAGAAAGACAAGGTGTCCGTAGTGGAAGCTGCGGATGGATGAGGTTTCCTCTTCTTCCATCATTCATCTCCTAAGTTTTCTACTTCTTAGAGGTAGAAGCAGCTTGATTGCAGTCCCTTTGGGATTGTAATAGTGGTACGGGCCTTTGACGGGGAATGCGGTGCAATCGTCAGGTTGCCCAACGCCAAGTTGGCACTTGCCCTGGCTCACATTGTTGAGCACCCTTTCATTTCGCTGACATACATTCAAGCTCTGTCAGGAAGATCTTCACTATTCTGAAACCCTTGTTTGTCAAGGTCAGGCATTCAGTGTTTCGTTCTTTTCCGTCATCTTGTTGAACGACTCCCTTACCCAAGAGCTCATTCATGACGAGTCTTTTGGCCTCCTTCTCGGGAGCTGCTCGCAACCGGGGATTGGTTTGCCGTTTCAAGATGCCTTTCACGACCAACTCGACCGGTAGTGAGCCTGATTCACATATTTCCAACAGGGGATAGATTGCAGCTCTTAGCTGTTCAGCAAAAGCGGACCAACTGAAGATGGTATTAGCGTAATCTTTTGCTTGGTCAAGCGGGATCACTGTCACACGCGACGTCATCTCCTCTGAAATCGATTCGACATCAATGAGAAATCCGACGAAAGGGCAGGAATCAACAGCTGAATCATACATTTCATCCTCTCCTTTCGCAGGTATGCCCTTGGGTGCAACCACGAAAATGTCAGAATATGGGCCTGCATCAATTCCCACTGGATCAACTGTGACCTCTATGGGAGCCCTAGTCAGGGCGTCTTTCGATTGTATTACCGTTCTTGCGCCGAAGAGGCCCGCCACTCCCAAGGAATCGATAGCACACATGGCGTATCCAGAGCCTATACCCTTGACAGTTATTCTATGGTCAGTTTCAACAGGTGAAAATGGATAGGCACCTCGTAGAGTGCCTTCATCATCAAAGCTCAAAAGCGATGAGAAGTGTGCTACCTCCACATAGTTGAGTTGTTTGAAAAGCCTAGAAAACTTCACCTGTATCTCGTCAAATGTCATTCCTTTTAGCACGCAACTCAGGACCTCGAGGTGTAGGTCTAGGAAGTCACTGACGACTCGATTATTGATCAGTTTCAATTGTGCATCGGTTGTCACCTAATCAACTCCTATATGGTGAATGAAGAACCGTCATGTAATGTCTGTAAATGAACGACTTCATGGAGCAATTGGTTAGGGGGCTCAAAGTTTCTTTCTCCACAACCTGCGAGAGCCATGAATTCCACACGCTATTCAAACTATTGCTAAGAGCAATCATATAAGAAGCAGATAATGAGCACAAGGACTAGCCGTGGTAGAACTACGGGTGATTACCCAACTGGAACTATTGAGCATCCTTAGGTTTCAGTGCTTTACCCATGTCAGCACAAACACACGAATCCATCTCGACAGATATATCTCATCAGATATATATGTATCGTTAACGTGGATGCTTTCAGCACTCAATTCGGCGCACACAGGGATACTACTCCCGAATCAGCAATCCTAAATCTGACAGTCTAAACCTCTCTAGACTCTGAAACGTTTCCAATCTCGGCTCCTTTTTCTTGTGAAGCCTTCTGTCGATGCTCAGGCATTTGACCATACCAACGCATGTCACACACGGTGTCACCTGCTGATAGGGTATGGATACGTTCGTAATAGCCGCCTTTAACAATTGTCTGAGCAAGTGCCCAATCATACTTGCACCAAGTGTCATGGAAGAATTTCACTTCTGCCTCACTTCCATAGGCTTTCACATACTCGAGGGGAGCGCACTGAGTCCAATCTGTGCGAAAGTGATCTACTTCTGGACCAAAGGTGCATCGATATCCTGGACCGTTTCCAGATGGACGGCTAAAGGGGAATCTGAGAAGCATCCTAAGAAAAAGGTTCATTCGCCGTTGTGGACTTCTAGTCACAAACCTGGCAATCCGACGTGGAATCCTAATCATATCTAGATAGACAGTCCAACCCAAGTCGCTTACGAGTTCTGTTGCGTATTCCCTGTCGAACCCTTCCGTTAGTAATGATCGAAATAGGGCAATTGTTCCGATAGCAAGAGTCACATTGAAACGGTTACCCCGAGTTTCGTAGGCCTCAAGATTTGCCTCAGCAATCATTCGGTCAAAGCGCATCCATGTGTCTTCCAGAATGCGGTTGACATAATCACAGTCAATTCGACCTTTCCTATGGTCGTCTTTGTCGACGAGTCGCCCTACGACAGCCCGTCGTGCTGCCTTGCCAACAGCACGTTTGAGCCATAGTCTTGTTAGTCCCATGTAATCCCTCGTTTTATATCACTGAGGATACATCCGGCACGATATATAAACTCAGTGCAAACAGCAAGCATTACGCATTTTCTGGCTTTCCCAAATCCATCATCTTAGGTCAAGACAACTTGGACTTTGGCGCAATCAGTAACAACCTACTTCCAACCCACCCGAAAAGCATATAAATATATCGAGATGGATATATCCCTCATGATACAAATATGGCTTCGGGAAATCCTCCAAACTGGAATTAGCGATCAATGAGTTGAATGAAATGGTACGACTGGCTAAAGAAAATCTAAGACATGATCGTCAAAAAGTTGGGGTAAGTATTGGAGGAGTAGTAATCAGTGTCTTCCTAATTCTGACTATGATAGGACTGTATCAAGGGTTTGACACAATGATGGAGGACATGGCTATCGGAACTGGAGCTGACCTCTGGGTGACCTCAGAAGGCGCCAGTGGATCTTTGCACAGTCCTTCACTTCTTCCCCTTACCATCCAAGATAACATCACAGGAATCGAGGGGATATCTGAATGCACCCCATTCATCAGGACTCCAATATCAATAGAAATTGACGACGAAAAGGTCTTGTTATATCTCAATAGCTATGATAACAAAACTGGCATGGGTGGTCCATGGAGCATAATAGACGGCAAATCGACAGTAGAAAATGGTGAGATCATTCTTGATAAGGTGCTAATTTCGAGATTTGGTTTGGAAATCGGAAGCAACTTCACGATAGAAGGCCACGAGTTTCGGATTGTTGGAGTTTCAGACCAGACCTACTTGATGATAGCTCATCTTGTCTTTATCACATTCGAGGATGCAAAAGGTTTTCTTTTAGAGGGCATAACAAACTACTTCCTTGTGACTGTTGACCCCTCATATGAGGTGGATGCAGTAAGAGCATCAATCATTGACGAAACATCAGGTGTTTCAGTTAGCACAACAACGCAGACAGCTCAAGCTTACAAGGACGAATTGCTCGGAGGCTTTCTGCCTATATTTCTCATGCTCAGTTTCATTGGCCTCCTAGTCGGTATTCAGGTCATTGGGGTCCTTGTCTATAGCCTGACTATGGATAAGGCAAGAGAGTACGGGATTCTAAAAGCAATAGGCGCGAGCAATAATTACCTGTACAAGGTTGTTATCACCCAAGCATTGGCAATTGCACTAATTGGTTTTATTGTGGGCTCTTTGATTGTGCCGCCCCTCCTCTCCCTGCTAGAGGCCATAGTTCCTGAATTCATGGTGGAGATTAGTTTGGAGATGATTATTACTGTTTCAGCCCTGGGCCTTGTCACTGGCCTCATAGCGTCAGTTACACCTGTAAGAAAGCTAGCTGGACTGGATCCAGCTCAGGTTTTCAAGGAGGCGTGAGTATTGACAGAAACACATCATGCCAACAACGAATACGTCGTCGAACTATACAATGTCACGAAAGTATATGGCACTGGGCATGTTGCGGTTACAGCAGTAGATGACATATCACTACTTGTTGAGAATGGTGAGATAGTTGTTCTCATGGGGCCGTCTGGCTCAGGAAAAACAACCCTGATTCAACTCATAGGAGCCCTTCTCAGTCCTACGAGCGGCGACATAAAGGTGAATGGGAGGAGCCTCATTGGTCTATCTCCAGGGGAACTGGCAAAGCTTAGACTCAAGGAGATTGGATTCGTATTTCAAAACCCGAACCTTCTCTCTGCTATCAGTGCTGTTCAGAATGTAGAGTTGGTACTGAATATGGCTGGTGTTGGAGGGCTAGAGGCGAAGAAATTCGCTGCCGAGCTACTGCAGCTTCTTGGTCTAGGCGATCGTTTCTCTCATATACCAAGTCAGCTAAGTGGAGGAGAGCAGCAGAGAGTGGCGATAGCTAGGGCAATAGCTAATGATCCTCAACTCATTCTTGCTGATGAACCGACTGCTAATTTAGATTCAAAAACAGGCCACAAGGTCATAGAACTCCTCAGAAAGATAGCCAAGGATCTTGGCAAGACCGTCATTATCGCTACTCATGACCTAAGATTTCGAAACCTTGCAGATAGGGTGCTGTGGCTTGAGGACGGCGAGCTGCGCGTTAGATGAATTGCTTACCAATTCGGTATTCCTACACAGGATTGGTGCAATATGCATTCTAGGCTTCTACAGGACAATACCTAGAACACATCAGAGTTCCCGGTTCTGACTCTTCGTACTCGTGTGATTACCATGCCCAGAAGCCCAATGAGGAACAAGAACAATGATGTCACCGCTAGGATAATCATTGCGAACGAACTGAAAGCCAAGGGCGCGGTCCAAACCTCTTCCAGTCTGAACGCTATGTCACTCTCACTTCCGCCAGAGGTATTGTTGAACAAAAACCAATAGAGATCATCAGCAGGGTCGACCGTGAACGCATATTGGTCCTCCACATAGACATTCTTGAGATTCTGTGTGTTGTATCCGTTCGCACTGAAGTAGACTCCCTCTCCCTCAATCATAATCTCCCCCCTCAAGACAGATGAATAAACCAGAACTCGAGTATGATAGGTGGTTCCATTCTCACTTGGGCCATACTCATAGCCGGGACTCAATGTGAATGATACATTGATGACTTCTTCTATGCTTACCACAGGGAATGCACATGAAGCAATCAAAA
>CAYFTD010000334.1:0-6567 GCA_964345915.1 uncultured archaeon | reverse complement strand
CAGACTGAAATCATCTAGCGCCTGTTCTATCGTTCGTGTGACCCAGCTCGGTCTGTCGTCCATCCATAGCTCTACATTCTCATACCCTGCATCTCGAACCCTGACCAAGGTGCGAATCTGGTCCAGTAGTAGCCTCTCATTTGATGGATTTCCTCTGAGACCTCCAATAGTCGAACATGACACGAACAGCTGTATCACCATCTCACGGGTCTACGAAGATAGTTCCGTGTATCAATAGGAGATTCCTCATAGTTTTGAAGATGATGCTATCTGCCTTTTGATTGGTCGAATAGACTAAACAAAGCGGATTGCACAACACCAATAAGAAGCACATGTCAGAGGCGAAGTGAGGAGAGCGTTATGTCTAAAGATTCTGACGAAGATTCACAGTTTGGCCTGCTTATTCCAGTAGTGGTCTTGCTGATCGTTATGATATACACTGGTGTGGTGTGGATACTCATACCGATTGGCGTACTCGTAATTGTGTTCTTCTCTGAGAGTGCAGAACGCCGGAGAATTGAGGCAAGACGCCGCGAGATTGACCATTGGAAGGCGCCGGAACCTGGAACAATAACCTCCGGCTATACTCCGGAAAGCCCGACTCCTGATGCTAAGCCAATCTATGATAGACAGAAAAGAAAAGACGAAGGGGTTGCCTTTGGCACTTTAGTTCCAATATTCATCATTGGCTGGCTATACGTTTCAACCAACTCGTGGGTATTCTTGATACCGTTGGCGGTCCTTGTCATCTCATTCTTGGGGAGCATAGTGAATAGCGCAAGGGGCCGTTCCGAGGTCAGAGATGAGATTCAGAAAGGTGACGCCCGTACTGTTCTGGACATATCTGACAGAACAGGCATTCCTGAGGAACGAGTAAGAAGACACATTGTAAGGGAGAAGAGAAGCGGCACTTCTGATGTTTGGTTTGATTCATCAACGGGAGAAACCATTCCTTCTCCAACTAGGGTGGTTGAACGAGAACCAAGTGCATCTCAAGTAGGATGCAAGTATTGTGGCTTTGCGCTAAAAGCAGATGACAGATTCTGTCCGTTCTGCGGAGCCCCTGTAAAGGCCGATTGATGAATTCAGACCTTGGTTGGTCACAGGCCAGTCCATGACTCCGGTTCACTTAACTCTCTGAGAGGCTGACAAGTATAAATCAAACCCTTCACACTACCTGAAATGCTTAACATCAAGAGGTGCTGAAATGTCGACAGAAGAACAGGTTCTGGAGGAGTTGAAGGAGATTCGGAAGCTACTAACACCTCCTGAACAACCTCCGCCTCCTAAAGGTTTCATCAATGAGTTCACCACGTTCCTTTCAAAGTACAAGGTCCTTGGACTTGCGGTGGCCTTCATCTTGGGTCTATACTTGGGCTCATTAGTTCAAGCTTTGGTTGGCGACTTAATCATGCCGCTGATCACAGTATTCGTCCCTGATGTGGCCTGGGATGAGATTGTCTTTGGGCCCTTCATGATTGGGCATTTCATTGGCGAGCTAATCACGTTCATAATCATCGCCTTCGTGGTGTTCTTGCTCGTGAAGTTTGCAGCGCGAATTGGCATTGATTAGCATAGGTACAGGTTCCTTGGCCGTCACATACAGCCTAGAAGGAATCACCTTTAATACAGAGTGCCATATGCCCTGGGTTGGAGCCGAATCACATGACCAAGAGATATCGCATTGTCGCACGCGTATCAGAGCTGAGAAGCGAATCACATTCGAAACCCTGCGGCCTGTATAAGCTTGGTGACGAGTTTGACCTCAAAAAGGAAGAAGAGCGAGCCAAGGTCTGCAGGTGGGCGTACAACTCAATGTTCCCATTTCTCACAGTGCTCGAGTTCGGTGGAGCACTTCCCTGGGAGCCGGAGCCACAGAAGGCGTTTGTCGCCTGTCCTGACCCGCATAATGTGGTTGTGTTTGAACTGGAGCGCATGGAAGAGCTAGCAGAAGCCTAGGCCCTAGGCCGTCCAGAATAGCATTCCAAGCGCATGACCACAATCAACACATCTTCCATCTGTGTCTGTACCAGTGTTCTTTGATCTGAAGCCGCTTCTCTGATACACTAGCTTCTTACAACCGGGGCATATCGTATCTTCGAGTCCTCTCTGCCATACATTTCCGATGTAGACGTATTCCAGCCCCTGCTTCCATCCAATCTCTCTTGCCTTCAGTAAGACTTCGAGCGAAGTTTCCGGTTCTCTGTATTGGTAATGAGGATGGTATCGGTTCACATGCCACGGAATATCCTGACCAAGCTCGTCGACAATGCGGGCAGCTATCTCTAGGAGGCACTCCTCCTTATCACTCAGGCCTGGAACCACCAATGTTGTGATCTCGATATGAATTCCCTTCTCCTTCATCCGTGATAGATTCGCCCAGACATGTTCAACATCGATTCCACAGATTCTCTTGACACCTTCAGTGCAACCCTTGACATCCACATTAGCCGCATTAAGCCCGGCGTTCACCATCAGATTGAGTGCTGCCGGTGTCATATACCCATTTGTGACGATTGTGTTGTACAGCCCCCTGTTCCGAGCTTCTCTGAACACATCAATGTTCCATTCAAGCATCAGAGTGGCCGCCTCGTTTAGCGAGATGGATGTTCCTTCACTTCCTCCTGCAACTGCCAGATCCACAAATATCTGAGGGCTCATGTAACGGGAGTTAAATGGTGACGGACTCGTCTTCGATATGTGATGATTTTGACAGAATGAACATGTAGCATTACATCGCCAGCTCCCTACTGTGAGTGCCCTTGTACCAGGGGCGAAGTGAAAGAGTGGCTTCTTCTCTATTGGATTATTACTCAGTGATGAAACGTTCCCGTAGCAGAGTGTATGTATTGTTCCATCGACATTCACACGAGTGCCGCAGATTCCTTCAGCTCGTTCGCCAAGGAGGCACCGATGGTTGCAGGTCAGACATCTGACGCCATTGCTCTGAACGCGTTGGAGCCGGCCTGTCTTGACGACTTCCTCTTTGAACTCCTTAATGTCAATCGTCACAAACCTCTTTCCACGTATACCGTTTTAGTTGTTGTCCAGAATCTTGGACCCTCAATCAGTGCGGCCAAAACCCATTTAGAATGGCGTGAATCTCCTTTCAAAGTCCGACCCTTTGTGTTGTGACTGACAGGCTGGATGTCCTGATGCAAGGAGAGAAGAGAACTATCGTGGCTACCGGGATAGTTCTAGTTCTCGTTTCGTTGAGCTCTGTTAGTCTGCTTATACTTGGATTCGGTTCTTACTTGAACTTCGAGAACCCATATAGCTATGTTCCCACAACACCTCAATCGTCGATCGTTGGCACAGGTATGATTCCACTTGCGAATCATACAGTAGTGTTCGTATTGGATGGAGTCAGAGCTGACACCTTCTATGAGACGAATAAGCCACACATTGAAGCTTTGAGTGACTGGGCGAACTATACAGATGTTGAGTGTTCTACCTTTCTTAGTCTAAGTCGTCCTGGACAAGGCGTGATCTCATCAGGAGTGAATACGAGCGAGAGCAAGGTAATGAGCAATGACTATGAGGGGTTGTTTACTGCGGACTCTCTCTGGAGTACAGCCATCAGAAACTCCGCCACCACCGCTGTTGTTGGAAGTGACGGCTGGTTTGAGCTGTTCGAGCCTTGGTTGAACTACTCGATGACCTTTACAAACACACATACCGGAGAAGCCACCTCACTCATCAACAAGACTGGTACTGAGCTTCACCAAGTATCTCTTCCAGAGTATCAAGACAGCCTTGTGGCTGAATATGCCGGACTAGTTGTCGAAAGTCACACGCCTACGCTGATGGTGGTTCACTTCTCAGATACTGACACGGCTGGTCACGCCAACGGCACAACCAGTGAGTCCTACATCACCGCGCTGAAGAATGAGGATACGTATATTGGAGAAGTGATTAGGGCGCTTTCAGATGCGGGTGTACTGAAATCGACCCTGATTGTGATAACTTCTGACCATGGGCAAATTGATGCAATTCCGGGGAAGGGTCAACATGGAGGCACAGAACCCGAGGTACTCCATACTCCTCTTCTAATACGTGGTCCTGGAATCGAAGCCGGACTCTACGAGTCGTCTGCTCATCAGAATT
Source organism: uncultured archaeon (assembly GCA_964345915.1). GTDB lineage: Archaea > Asgardarchaeota > Thorarchaeia > Thorarchaeales > Thorarchaeaceae > SMTZ1-83. Next base: position 2,460 of record CAYFTD010000334.1, on the reverse strand, counting down.
CGATTGCCCCTACCGTGGCCTCGGTCATGGGCTGGGAGATCCCATCAGACGCGTCAGGTACTGTCCTATTTGACTGCATCAATTTCTCGTCAATGCAGGAGGCCATCTACCGGATCAATCTGGCACAGATTCGTCATCGACAAGCTTCAGCTAGGGCTGCAAAGATGGACCACCTCAAGTTAGTACAGGACCAAATCACCCGGGCCGGTAGCTATCTGTCTGATGCACTTCTGAGCTTTGACATTTCTGACTACTCTTCAGCCATTACAGATGCAATCTCGTCAGAGAGTGAGTCTAGGACAGTCCTGAGCATCGCTTGGAAATCCAAGATTCAGCAGGAAATCAGTGCGAGAACAGGTCTCTCTGCGATTGTGATACTTCTCCTCGCAGGCCTCTTGTTCTTCCTCGGTCGTGAACCCAATTCTCCACTTAGAAGGATTGGTGATGATCGTGTTGGGCTTGCAGCAACTATTGTAGCAGCTGCAGCCTATCTCGCAGTCTTCTACGCTGTAGTCGCGGTGAGTGGATGGACGTTCTCTGTCAGTACGATTGCAACCTCGGTGGAAGGCTATGTGATGAAAGCGTTCCTCCCGCCTCTGATTGGCATTGTTTTCGGCACTGCAGTCTTGGTTCTTACTGAAAGACAACTTCGTGGAAGCAATCAGCGCGAGGTGGAGTCTGTCGCCAGGACATCCCAATTCATTGCATTGACGATTCTAATTCAGTTTGGAGTTGTACTAATCTTCGTCGTCAGGAATGGTCCAGGACTTCCATGGTACGCGACCGGTGTTGAGGAGCAGTTACTCTACTTCTTTCTGGGTATTTCCACGATTGCTTTCGTACTCTATGGTGTCATCATCATTCTCGCTTGTCTGTCCATATCCCGCTTACAGAATCGGCGACAGACATGATGCAGAGTGAACTTAGGCACGTGTCGGACTAATCAGATGCAGAGGAGTCTGAGCTTGTTTCGCTTTCTACTTGAGCTCTCAACTCTCCTATTTTCGTAGTCACTAGATTCTCATTCTCGATAGCTTCCATTATGATCTTGTAGACTCGTGCTTCTTCTAGTCCACAGGAGGTCATCTCGTTAGCTAGCTCTTCGAGCTCGAAACCGTCAGTCTTGTCAATCTTGATTATTCGCTCTTCTATGCACTTTGTCTTTCTCGGGAATCCCCTGAGCTCGGCCACCTTGTACTCTCTAAGAAGGCGACCATCCAAGATATCATCAAAGAGGGCCTCGAACTGGATGATGGTCCATTCATCAAGCGCTCTGACAGGGGGCTCAGTGAACATGTTGTCAAACAGAAATCCCACAGTCTCTGCGAATTCGACCATTCTCAACTCTTGACTCCTCGAGGGAGCAGATAATGAAATGAACGCGCAGATCAGGTTTTGAGTAGCCACTGTCCTAATGATGTCCGAGATGGGCGTCACGACCAAATCCTCTTGGTCGACATCGAACTCAGACCGGAAGGTGCTGATTGCGCTTACGAATCCGGACACTAGACTTTCGTCTAGACCTCCCTTCACCATCTTGGAGAAGATTGGAATCCCAGTGTGTTTATGTAGAACAATCACCCCAAGAAGGCTCCTTATGTCATCAAAGCGTCTCTTGACAATCATTGCTTCGACATTCCTCTCTCTTTGCCTTCTGATATACACCCTGCGTCCGGCAAAGCCAACCACAGCCGCCACGCCCAATGCCAGGAAGGGGAAAAGACGTTGGAATGTTCTCGTCAGTATTCCAAGCTCACTGACAATTGGAACTAAGGTTGTTTCGAAGAAGCCTCCCTCGAGTTCATGATTCTCTCTTGTGACATAGACCCTCAGTGATGAAGTGCCATCTGCACTTGGCATTGTAATACTCGCGGTGTAGACACCTGGGCTTGTTTCGACCATTTGTTCGAGTAGGCCAGGCCCCAGACCTGTGACTATCTGAAACTCAACTGTGGCTCCAGAAACGGCAGTCCCGGTGTCCGAATCAATTACGCGTAGGCTCAGTGTTGTTGGTAGGCCTTCAGTCGCTGTTAGTCCTTGAACATCGATTATCTGCATGGTGACATACTTGACAATAAGGGTGAAACCAACGGTCGAGTTCTGGTAGTTCTCAAGATATGCCCTGAATGCAATCTGATAGGTGCCGGTGTCAGGCGCTTCCACCGTGATGTTGTAGACGCCACCTGTCAGATCGAGGAAGCTGTGAATAGAGATACCCTCAGGTGGACTCAAGGCGAGTATCTGTGCGCCCTCCAGCCCATTGGACAGATCATCCTGAAGGGAGAACTGAATTGTGTGATCCTGGTCTGCAGAGATCGTAGCCGTAGATGCATCCAGGACAAGGACGGTAGGTATCTCACTCACTGTCACAGTGAATGTCGAGAAACGTGTTTCATGGTTAGTCAGGTTGGCTTTCACAACCAAAGTGAAGGTCTTTGCCGATGACAGATCCAAGAGAAT
>CAYFTD010000333.1:0-6523 GCA_964345915.1 uncultured archaeon | reverse complement strand
AGGTAGAGAGAGCGGCCAGAGAGAAAAAAGAGTGTGACTTGGGCAATCATTAAGACCACCCAAGTAAGATCGATTCACCAAGGTCCAGCTGGGTAATGTGCGGGGTTTGTTGACATCATGGTAGTTCGAAGTCTTGTTCACCTTCACATGCTGAGTGTCTGTGATGAGAAACTCGGACACTTTGAATGGATGACAGTTCAATTGTCTCGCAATGACGAGAGCGTTGTATACCGAAACTTCTGTGGGACCATAAATAGCGAAATCCAGGTAGGTAAGTGGACCGTGTGTTACACACTTACTTTAGTGAGATCTCCAAGTCCCTGGTAGCGGGGCCTGCAGGAAGGATTTGTTTTGCACAAACTCTCTATCCTCCCCCCAACACTTAGAATACACCCCCTTACCCCCCAACGACAGCGCTGCTGGCTCCGCTCACCCTTCCCTTCTCATTAACCTTCCAAGAAGCTCAATGGAGCGTATTGGTCAGAAAGCAGAAAATAGTGTTAGCCTTGACCCATGAACCAGGTCAAGGCTTCACGTTCGCTAGAACTAGTATTCCTTGAAATGGAGCATAAAGTACCCTTTGTCATGCTGACAAGCGGGGCACTTGTCTGGTGGGGAGTCGCCTTCGTGGATGAACCCACAATTGTCGCATCGCCACTCGACTTTCTCTTTCTTCTTGAAGATTGAGCCATCTGCGATCTGCTCAGCAAGAGTGATGTAACGGCGATGATGCCATGATTCGGCATGCGCAATTGATGTCCAAGCGTGGGCGATGTTCGGAAAGCCTTCCTCTTCAGCAATCTTGGCAAATCCCGGATACATCTCGGTATACTCGTACTTCTCACCAGCAGCAGCATGTCTGAGAATCTCTTCAGTGCTCTCGTAACTGCCACTTGTTGGGAAGTCCCATTCCACCTTGATCGCTTCCGTGGCTCCACCCTCCTTCAGGAACTTGAAGAACCTCTCTGCATGCTCCTTCTCATGCCCGGCAGTTTCCAAGAAGATTGCAGATATGTGAGCATAGCCTTCCTTCTTGGCAGTCTTGGCAGCCAACGTATACCGGTTTCGCGCCTGTGACTCTCCAGCAAAAGAAGTCAGCAGATTCTTTTCGGTCTTGGTTCCCTTGAGCTTCATTCGTTTCTCCTCCGTCGTTCCAACTTGTGCAACCCTGTCTGGTCACCAAGTTCTTACCGAACAACAACAGGGTGACAACTACCTTCGCTATTAAAGAGTACTCTAGGACCAAATCCTTTGGCCGCGTTTCTGTGATGCGTTGATCCTACTTCACTATATCCGCAATCCTCTTTGCGAGCTCCTTGATGGCCTTGCTCTCCTCTTCAGTGGGTCGAGCACGACATCTTATCACAGGTTCAAGCACTTCAAATCTGGCCTTCTCTAATTGGGTCTGCAGTTTCTTCACTCCACCACCGCCCCAGCCATATGTTCCAAAAAGGCCTATAGGTCTCTTTGGGAATCTCTTGCCTTCCATCTCATTCACAAAAGCCCAAATCTTTGGAAACGGATAGGCGTCGTAGGTTGGGGTTCCAATTACCAGCACTCCTGCCCTGACTGAGTCTGTGATGACCTTGCTCATGTCGCTGTAGGAGATGTTGTGAATCTTCACCTCGACTCCCAATTGAACCAACTCCTTCTTGAGTGTGTGAGCGAGTCGGAGGTTGTATCCGTACATTGACCCAAAGACTATCGTCACATACTTCTCCAGCTCCGGGCTGCTGAACTTGTCATAGTGGTCTATGACCCACATTGGATCCTTCCTATAGATTGGGCCATGGCTGGGTGCAATCATCTTTATGCCGATGCCCAAGTCCTTTACCTTCTGGATGCCCCTCTGAACGAACCGGAAGTAAGAGGTGATGATTGTGGAGAGATACCGCTTGCTCTCCATCTCAAACAGCCGCATGTCAACCTCATCATCATAGAGCTTGCCGTTCAATGCTCCATAGGATCCAAAGGCATCACACGAGAACAGAATCTCATCCTCCAAGAGGTATGACATCATGGTTTCTGGCCAATGTAGGAACTGGGCATGAACGAATTTCAAAGTCTTCTTTCCCAGAGATATCTCCTCTAGGTCCTCAACTATCCGCTGCTTCAATTGAACATCAAAGAACGAGTCACACATGGGTGCGGCCTTGGGTGTCAAGACAATGGTGGCATTCTTGGCAATCTCAGCAATCTTCGGCAGTGAACCTGTGTGATCTGGCTCCATGTGATTCAGAATGATGTAATCAATCTTCGATGGGTCCACGATTTCTTTGATGTTATCAATCCATTCCTGAGTAAATGGATTCTTCACAGTTTCAATGACTGCAATCTTCTCATCGACAATCAAGTAGCTGTTGTAGGAAACTCCAAACGGTATTGGCCAAAGATTCTCAAAAAGGGAGGTGTGATGGTCATCGACGCCAACGTAGTAGACTCCCTCTGTCATCTCTCTAAGCATAATGAGACCCCGCTGGATAGCGTGTGGACATGGCACACCGCAGCTGCAATATAAGACCTGTCATGTGTGAGGACTTGTAACTTCTCCAGAGGATTCCGATGACTGTGGCTTCGAACCAATTTCCTCTACGAGCTCAATCACTGCTCGCCCGACAAGCCCTCCTGATCCCCCCAATAGACCTCCAATTAGAATCGAGAGTGATACAATCCACTGTCCCATCCCTGGGAGTCCAATAAGAGTCGCGAAGAACTCTGCGACAACATAGGCTTGCGCAAACATGTTTTGAACGAGGAAGAGGATTGACCATGCAACTGCGACGCCGAGGAAACCTGCAATGAAGGCATGGGATAGCCTCTTGGTGAAGATACCCCCAACTATGCCTGCTGGAATCATCAGTATCCAGAATCCGGTCAACTGAAGAGTGAATGCAACCAGAGTACAAATCAAGTATCCTTGTCCGATTCCCGTATTGACGAATGCTCTTTCATAGTACGACCGAAACATCCTCTGCTCCTCTGCTTACGTAGGCGTTTCAAGAAATAAGTCTGGTCCATGAATCAGTAGATATATCTCGGACGCACCTCGATTCCAATGTCACAATAGGAACCGATGCTGGTAGAACTGATGACACAGGAGACCCTTGAAAGTAGAAAGAAGCTCGTCGTCCTGATGATGCTTCTGGTTCTCTTAGTTATGCCTCAGGTGGTGAAGGCCAAAAGGGTCCACCAATCCCAAGAGATTGGTCCTTCTGATTTTCATGAGATATTGGTCGATGCCGTTTCTTGGAAGACCTTTGCTCTATATTGCGAAGCCGGCGAAATACTCTCGGGGAGCTTTGAGGTCGTTAAGGACGGTGATCTCTTCATAGGCGACCAGACGAATTACGACTTCTGGTTGCTAGAGGGCATTGACTTCTTCATTTGCAGTGAAGCGAGCTTCCAGTCTTGGGAGAAGGGTGATGACATAGCGGTCCTCTTCGAACGGAGCAATGCGGTAAAGGTCACTTGGAGCGTGGAAATACCATACACTGGGACCTGGTATATCGTCTATTGGAACGACACGGTCTACATGAAGACGGTTGAAGGGTCGTTCTTCAGAGAGTCTGATGCCGTGTTACCTCTTGTTTACGGGATACTGGCGGCAGGATCCGTTGGGTTACTGGTTGTGTTGGGAATCATAGTTCGAAGCATCAGGTCTGGATCATAGTGTTCAGCATTCCTTGTGTACGTCCATAAGGATGGATGCTGTGAACCACAAGGCCACAGCATCGTTCTATATGTTAGGCTTAGTCACTGGCGGCGACTTCACCTTCAACCGGGACTGGCTTCTCCTGAGCGGCCTCTCTGGCCGGAAGAAACTCGTCAATCAGTTCGTAGAGAGCTCGCCCTAGCATACCACCAAAGCCGCCGAGGAGCGCTCCGAATAGTATGCTGATGACTATCACCAGAATTCCGAGTCCTGTTAGACCAAGAAGTCCAATGAAGAAGTTGGCCACATCCATGGCTTGGGCTGTCGCTATGAGGAAGGCGAACAGCAGACTCCATGCTATACCGACTCCAAGGAATCCTAGAAGAAACGCACGTCTGATACTCCTCACGAATAAGGCACCAATAGCGCCAGCGACTAGCATAGTCATCCAGACTCCACTCAGTTCCAGAGCCATGCTGATGACAATTACCACTATGAGAGCCACGAAGAAGTCTAACTCAGGCATAATCTCGTCAATCTTTGTCATCTTATCGCCTCCTATGATGTGAAGATGATAGTCCTCTCTATCATCGATCCATCTGTGTCTGCTGCACGAAGAGCATCTGCTGTCGCATAGAAGTATAGCAGATGGTAACCGTATTGCTCCGTCACTGGATCAAAAGCATACCATATGTCAAAGTTGTCATCCCAATGGGGACTGAACATGTTGCCGCTCTGTCCTCCTGGGTACGCCATATATGACATCTGGATGTTGCTGAAGTCGGCAATCAGTCTTGTCGAGGGTCCACCTCGATTCAGCCAGCCTCCGGCATTGTTGAGGGTATTCTGGCCACGATGAGGACCACCACCAATGAACGTCATGCCTGCTATGTGTTCGACGTATACAATGTGTCGATTTCCATACTTCCAATCGGGTTCGTCTGCCCAGGCCTCAGTGAGGTCGTTTATGGCACGGTGAAGCGCTCTCACTAGGATTTCGTCTCGTGTTTCCACAGTAGCGCTAGTCGTTTGGTCGTCGAAGTAGTATCCAGTGTTGTTCTCCAAGAGATGCTCGAGGACCGGGACTCGCGAGAGTGGTAAAGCTGTATCAATTGCCCGAAGCTCGTCAAAGGTTTCGTATCTGATAGCACTCAGCAGATACATCCACACCGTTGGTGCTTCTTCATTCGGATCCATCTCGTGGTCCCAGCTTCTCAGCCAGTCAACTGCGCCCTCCAAGGTCGTGTTGCCATCTCCCAAAGCATCCCATGCATCGACGACATAGGGCACAATCTCTTGAGCTCTGACCTCTACCGAATCGGCTTGGTACTTCTTCATGTCATCGACTGTCACAACAGGATCATTAGAGAGCAAGTCGTAGATTCGTCGACCCCTGTAGCCATCAGTGAAGGGACCCAGAATCTCGAATCCATAGTTGCTAGGTAGGATTCCCCTTTGATTTGCAGAAGAAACGAATCCTCGGGACGGATTGATCTCACGAGGATTGAACGCGTATGGGACGTTACTGACCATGCCGATCGAGTCGTTCAATGCTACTACTGGGAAATTGCCACTATGCCCACGCCTTATCGGAAAGCGTCCCACCACGAGCATCCCAATGTTTCCTTCATCGTCTCCATAGACACAGTTCTGTGGAGGCGAGTCCCACCAATACATGGCATCGAGAAACTCGTCCAGATTGTTGGCTCTCATGAACAGAGCCGAAGCGAGTATCGGATGAGTCACTCCAGACCCGGTCCAGTTCATTGCCAGGTTGGGATTTGTTTCAGTGTCTAATCCGTATGTGGGGGTGACCGAGTCGATTAGTGGACCGTGCACGGATTGCTTGACCGTAAACGGAATGACAATTCCCTCCCTAGTGTGGATGGCTTCATCAATCTCCTCGAAGGCCTGATACTCTCCATTATACATGTATTCGCTAGAGTTGGAAGGATTTAGTTGTTCCACAAAGATGTCACACACATCTGCTCCGACATTCGTAAATCCGTAAGCAACATGCCCATTGTGACCAATGAGGACTGCTGGTAGACCTGGAAATGTCGTTCCAGTTATATCAAGGACGCCCAGTACGACAATGTGAGCTTCGTACCAAACTGATGGTGCCTGATAACCCAGGTGTGGATCACTTGCGACGATTGGGCTTCCGGTCGAAGATTTGGATCCATTGACTGCCCAATTGTTGCTACCGACAATGTCCTCATCACCTAGGAATAGGGGAGAGCTCTCCGCTAACTTGATTATGGCTTCAAGCTTCTCTCGGGGGATTGTTCCCTCTTCGGCCATTGCTAGACTCACTAGGCTGCCTGGGTCGTCCGTTGCCGGAAATCCGCCCGGAGCGTCAGGGTACTCGACATAGCTCAGGTTCACCTGTTCTTGGACTATAGGTACAATGTTTGGCAGGACATCTGGAAATAGCTCATAGAACATAGTATCGTTGTTGATGGTTTCTCTAATCCAGAGATTCTGCAGGTCTTGGATACCTCCGGAAAGACCCCATGCGATCGTATTACCAGCGGTGAAGCAGTCTACTGGCTCCCATAGCTCAGGAGTGTACGCAAGAATCTTGAACTCTATTGGGGTAGTGGCAGGAGTCAAAGTACGGATGAAGGCATTTATTCCATCAGTCAGGCCGTACACTCCATCTAGTGCCAAAGCGACATCTGAGTTAGTCGCCGCGTTGTCCTCAAACCACTCCAAGGTTTCCTGTGCTGATCTCTCCAGCCCTATACTCCTGTAGTACTTGTCCGATTTGTTCGCGAACGCTCCCACAATCTCGCTGACTCTCCCTGCTGCGAAGTGTTTCTGCATGATTATCTGGAATAGTCTATCCTTGGCATGCATGTAGCCCAA
>CAYFTD010000332.1:0-8562 GCA_964345915.1 uncultured archaeon | reverse complement strand
TCGCGTCTGTGTCCAGGCAAGCAGTCGCTACACTCTGTGTATCTGGGATGATTCTGTTTCAGCCACGTTATCGCTTCGATGTAGTCTTTGCAGTAGTAGCTACGGCCTTTAGTTTTTCGAGGGTCCATCTTCGAGGTCCATTTGCATTCACAGGTGTGGATGACGTTTTGGACGGGGTCGATGTTGATCAAGTATCCTCCTTTGAGGCATCGGCTATTGAGTTCTCTTCTTCCTGTCAGTCTAGTAACGACCATTCTTCTTTCCTCTCTCTATCATGCTGCTCGAACGTAATTTGAGCTTTTCTCGCGTGGGTTTATACATTCACACGCACGCATACACAGAAACACTGATTCCTGTTGGAACAGGCCGCGCTGAGATGTGAGCAAGTTGAATGTTCTGAACCAACACGCTCGCACATAATTCTTTTATTTGGGGCAACAACGCGCGCGCATGGAGACCAAAGCAATGATATATGCCAAAATCCTTTTGTTCATACTCACTCACCTGACTCCCCACTTCTGTTGCTACTATCTCATTTGAAGTTGCATTAATAATTTAAGCATGCAAGCATATGCATTCTGACAGATGGAAGGCGTATATAATGAGTGGTGTTTCGAAGAAGTTGAGTGCGAGAGAGCTAGTCAAAGTCAGAAAGGAGGTACTGGATGAAGAAGAGGAACTCGTTCTTACCGTCAACATTGATAACCTCAGGGAGGAAGGAGCTCCAGAGAGAGATCCCGAATGGGTCTTCCAACACACTTTTCCTTCGGAAAGCGTAAGAACCCTCATTAGAACCCTCAGCTCAGTTGTCGATAAGAGATTATCCGGCTGTTTTCTAATCAAGGGCGGATATGGAACAGGCAAGAGTCACTTGCTTCTCTTGATCTACCATCTTCTGAAAAAGGAGGGTCGGAAGCCCGCTGTGGAGTGGCTTGAGAGATGGAAAGCCTTCTTCACTGGTGTAGACCTTCAATTGGCTAAATCCCTAGTCGAAGGAGCTCCCGAGATTTATCCATTAGTTATCTCCACGAAGGGGAAAGGAGGGCGTTACAAATACCTCTGGGAGTTTGTTCTGAAAGAGCTTGGAAATGAAGGGGAAAAAGCCTTGGAGGCGATTCGAGCTCAAACCGTGGAAGGGAGAAGCCCCGACTGGGATGCTATAACCGATGCTATATCAGGATTGGCAAACGACAGATTCTTTCTCTTGATTCTGGATGAGCTCGACGAGTGGATTGAAGAATTGGAAGAAGCTGTGGAGGCTAACTACTTCTTCATCGATAAACTGGCCGAGGCCTTCGGGAGTAAGAAGATTGATGGACTGTTCATCTGCAGTCTGAGACAGCCCAGCCGCGAGCTAGAAGCAAAGTTTGAGAGGGCGCAACCTGAATACTTCTATCCTGGCAAGAGCGAGGACAGAAGCACCATAATTAGATTTAGACTCTTCAGGGAGTCAGATGAGGAAGATAGAAAGGTAATACGAGAGTTGGCCAAGACTTATGTTGAGTCGTACAAGAGAATCTTCGATGTCATCGAGGTCGACCCTGGATTTGAGAAATTTCCGCCGCTTGGAGAGGACATGGAAGCTCTCCAAGAACGGTTCTCTGGCATGTGGCCTCTTCATCCAAGACTAGTTGATGCCATTTTAGTAAGATATGATCAACTGAAAGAGGAAGCCAAAGAAGGGATTCGTGGTCCCTTATTCATATTTATTGATCTGCTAGAAAAGCTTGAAGAGGTGCCGATTACAGCGGGTCTGGCTGACTACAGAATAGTCTTCAAGCACCTGCCGGATGAAGGCCTCCTAAACAGAGTGGAAGAGGATCGGAGTTTCTTTGAGGGCCTCGAAGAGGGTCAATGTCCGAAATACTGGCAAGAGATCTTGAACACTGCGTATCTCTACTCTCTGGGCACCCGCCCATCGAAAGGAGCGACGGCAAACGAGCTTGTGTACGCTCTAGCTGGGGAACCTGACGCAGACGCCAATGAATTGGCTCAAAGCGTTGCGAGTTTTCTGAACAAGTCGCTTTATGTTGTCCCTGACGGAGAGCGCATTAGGATTGGTCAAGATATCAAGACCAGAACTCAAGTGTCTCGTAGGGCGAGACAGATTGCCAAAGATCGAAAGAAGCTAGTTCGATCCTTGGCTGTATTCCTGAGATGTGAAATTCTCAAAGTTGAAGAATATGATGAGAGCGTTCCTATCGTAGAGGAAATAATAGCTAATGGCGGCATCAAAGAGCTCAAGGGGAAGAAATTCCGTTTGGTGGTCTCTTTGGCAAGAGAAAAAAGGGACAAAGATACAGCAGTCAGAACATGGAAGGAGGTAATTTCTAAGATCCAACCGGATTATCGTAACCTACAGGCGATACTTTTCCCCCCGAGGGGAACTGACCTAGCAAAGGATAAGGATCTGGCTGAAGACCTATCTATGTATCTGGCGGCGAAGGAAATCAAGGTCTTCTATGAAGAAAGAGAGGGCACAGCTACCGAACCAGAAGAGAAACAGAGGTTCAGACGGTATGCCAGCACTGCAGGTGATATAGCGATTGCCCATAAACTAAAACTCCAAGGAAGGCTAGGCGGCGAAGATCTATGGACTCTGATGAGGATTTACAGGGAGGACACAATTCACAAGCTCGCTCCTGAGCCTTTTGACTGGGCTGAGGGAACGACATACCAAACAATAAGACAACATTTCGAAGACAAGTACGGTGGCGGTTCAGAACCTGTGAAGAAAGGAGTATTGGAATATCTAGGCCAGTTCAAAAAGAAAGAGAGGAAGGCAAAAGCAGTAGATTTGGAGAGACACTTTAACTCAACAATAGGTTTGCCTCCCATAGTTGGGGATGATACCTTGTCCGCGGCACTACAGGGCCTGTCAGATGAAGACAAGGCCACAGTCTATGTCGCGGATAGGCCATATCGGGGAAAAGAGAATACACCACCAATAAGAGCTCTCTCAGATGTGAAGGTATCCCTAAAGCGTCCTGTTTCATCACCACCAAGGGCAGTTGTAGTGCCTGGAAAAAGACGGGAGAAAGAAGAAAAGAGCGAAGGCGAAATGGTAGGAGAGTGGGTAAGAGCGGAACCCATTGAGGGAAACCCCCTAGAAATTCTTCCAAAGATGTCATCTCTGATCGAAAGAGCTGAAGAAGGTGAAGTACGGGTTGTAGGAGCAGCCCTTACCTATTCCAAGGAGAATGTATCCCTTTCGAACATTGCTGAGGGCTTGCCCCCACGGAGTACACCTGCCGTGGATCTGACTTTTTCCTTCTCCACAGTAGAGCTCGATCCAGAGGAGGTGAAAAGGATAGTCAATACTCTTACGGCAGCCAGAAAACTCCGTTGTCCAGCAAGTGCTGGTACCCTGAGAATAGAGTACGAAGAGAAGGAAGAATGAGATGGACTATGCCGATCTTCTGGAAAGACTTGTCAGGTCCGACAAACCTGTGGACTTGCTCTGGCAAGTGCTCGTCGACCTTTGGAATCAATCTAGACAGCAAAACGAAAATCTACAGGAATACTATGATAATGGTGAGGAAAAAACATCTGAACTGGAAAACTTCGTGTTCCGAACTTTCCGAGATGTGTATCCAGAAATAGCACAGAAGTGCCTGCAAATCCCATCCTACCCACACTTCCTAGATGGGCTGAAGACTGAAGCATCAACTATCTTCATTCTGGACGGTATGAGTGTCAGGGAGTTGCCCCTTGTATTGGAGCTAGGCAACAAACATGGCTATATAGCAGAGAGAATCGGTCTCTCGTTTTCCGCGATTCCTAGCAACACTCTTCCCTTCATGAAGAGGTTGATAGGCAAAGAAGTTTCACCAAAGAACTCCAGAGGCAAAATCGGAGACACTATGTTTGTCTACGCAGAAAAGGAGACCGATAGCTTCCCCTCTTACAGAGCACCCTTCTTACTATGGTTAGCCAAGCCTGATGTCTTTTTCAAGTCCAGAATCGCAGTCACGCTCCAGAGTATGGTAGATGAGACATTGAAACTGTTGGACAAAGCATTGGAGATCTATGATCTAGATCACCTGTTATTGACCAGCGATCACGGGTATATTCTGGACAAGAATAACTGGAATCTACCTAGAAACCCTGCCTTTGAAGGGATGGATCGCCACACAGTACTGAATGAATTGAGCAAAGAAAGTGTTGAAGTATTTGCGGCCTTACGTAAAGAGGGTAGGGCGGTCTCAGTTGGTAGATACGGTCTGTTAGCTAGCCGCCATCAAAGAAGAGTTGGACCACGAAAGATCGGCTTTCACGGAGGGGCCTCCCTTGCCGAACTGCTTGTTCCTCAAGTAGCCCTCAGGAGGAGTTAGCTCTGGTAAGGATCATTGAAAGGGACTTCCCAGTCGAAGGTATTAACGACGTGGCCCCAAGGGACGCTACGGGTCATGACTCCAAACTCATATATCACAGAAGTATCCAGAAGTGGTGGGCTGCACGTGCAGCTTGTGTTTTCCGGACTATCATAATTACGAGCCTATTGGAGAAGTGGCCTGAAGACTTTTCTCCGCAGTCGCGTATACAGATTAAAGGAAAAAACGGAGTGGACTGGGGGATCTTCTGGGGATCTAGCGCCTCCAAAGATCTCTACGGAGTTTTCTATCGTAACTTGAAAAGATTCTTCAAAGGTAGTGTAATACTGGACCCTTTCATGGGGGCAGGGACCACCCTTGTTGAAGGATTGAGACTAGGCGCAAAAGCAATAGGTTTGGACATAAATCCAGTCGCGTGGTTCGCCACCAGAGCCAAGCTGCAGCTCGCAAACGTGAGCCGAACAGAGTTAGAACATGAAATAGGGAGTCTGGAGAACGATCTCAAGCCAAAAATCGCGAGATATTATGAAACGTACTGTCCCGAGTGTCAACAAGAAGGTAGATCTTCCCTCGTGCCTGTTCTCTACATATTTTGGGTCAAAGAGGTCAACTGTCTGGAATGCAAAGAGAAGATCAGACTCTTTCCAAGTTATCTGCTTGCTAAGGATTATCCCGGCTTTGTGAAAGGGTGGAAGGAGGAAAGGAAGCCATACATCTACTTCTGTAAGGAATGTGGAGTCATTTTTGGCTCAATGCAGAAAACAATCATTGAGTGCCCAAATGGACATTCCTTCAATCCAGCGGAATCACAGACAGACGGTACAATCTATGAATGTTCATGTTCCGCATCTGAGCCGATAAACGTAGCTACACAGAGAATTGGCAGCCTATCATTGAAAATGGTTGCGGTAGAGTATCTTTGTCCCAAACATGATCGTGGGTTCAAAGAGCCGGAAGACTTTGACATACAGTTGTGTCAAGAAGCAGAAGACCTATGGAACAAAGTCAAAGATGATTACCTCGAAAGGCTAATACCTGAGCAGAAGATACCGTCTGGAGAAAAAACGGACGCATTGAGGCTTCACGGATACAATCGCTGGAGGGATCTCTTCGCCTCAAGGCAACTTCTTTGCCTTTCGATTATTCTTGACCGCATTCTCCAGGTGGAGGACGAGCAGATCCAGGAGGTATTTCTGGCTGTTTTCTCCAACATGCTCCAAACCAACAGTCTGATAACCCGATACAATCCGGGCGGTAGAAAGCCAGAGACTCTGCAGAACTACTTCTGGCCTCCGCAGATGCCAATTGAAAGCAATGTTTGGGGTGGGATAGGACCAAAGGGAGAGAGGAGGGGAAGATTGAACCTTCTGCGCAGCCTCCACAACCTGCTGAAGGCTCATGAGTATATAACGAATCCTGATGAGAAATATCCTAGAATCTACACAGGTAAGAATAAGATAGGTGATGTCAAAGACTCATTCGAAACAACGTTTGCCGAGGATTTTCAAGAACTCGTGAGCGGTTCATCTAATTGTCTGGTCTTGGCCGAGAACGCTGAGAGGCTATCTTCGATAGTTCAGGGGCAAGTTGGCGCTGTTATCACTGATCCACCTTACTATCAAAATGTTCAGTATGGAGAGTTAAGTAACTTCTTCTACGTCTGGCTCAGGAAGGTGTTGAAAGACAAATATCCAGAAGAATTCGAAACTCCACTCTTCGATACTACTAGAGAAATCGTAGTCAACAAGAAGGTTGGAAAACCGAGAGATTTCTATATAATGACCATGACCACAGCCTTCACAGAGATCCGTAAAGTCCTGAAGGACGACGGCGTTTTGGCCTTCACTTTTCATCACTCTGATCCCAAGTCTTGGACAGCGATACTTACCGCTCTCTTGGATGCAGGATTCTATGTCTCAGCTGCGTATCCTGTGCATCAGGAAAACGTGGGAACAAAGCGAGGCAGAATTAGAATCAAGGGAGGATTCGAAACAAGAAGGACGGAGGTTAGAACTTTCGATATAATTCTTGTTGCCAAGAAGAAGCAAGTGAGCACCGGAGAGCGCTATTCTTGGGATGAGGTTCGAAAGGAAATATACATGAAAGCAGAAGACGCTGTGGGTCGTGTTGAAAGGTTCCATGAGAATGTATCATACGGGGACAAAAAAACTATCGTCCTGGGGAAACTGCTTGAAGTGTACTCGAAACGGCACCCGAACATCCTTAGAGATGGAAATGTCATAGAGGTGGACGAGGCTGCAAGAGAGATCGAGTCCATATGTGAGGAGCATCTTTCAAAGGTGGCAGTGCCACCAGGAATAGGGGGACTTACCGAGTTTTATGTAGTTCACCTAGCCCCCCAAGGAAGACTAGAGTACAACGAACTGATCAAAATCGCACAGCCAAAAGGCGTGGGTATGGATGAGTTGAAACGATTCAATCTGGTTGATACACGAGGTGATCAGATTGAGGTATTAGGACCGGTGTCCAGAGGAGAGGACATATCGACGGGCAAAGAGCAGCCTTCGCTCCACATAGATGCAATACATTATCTCTACTACTCTCTATGGGCAGATAAGAAAGTCGACTGGAATCAAGTTAGAGCAGACGCCGATTTGGAAACCCTCATTGCTTTGGCCAATTACCTACATGAGAGTGTGGGAGACAAATACTATGCGAGGATATCTAGCTTGCTCGAAAGAGCCGCGGATGCAGGCTTCAAGATCAGGAAACCTAGGGAAGGGAGAGATGCAAGACGTGTCAGACTAGAAGGCGTCAAAAGGCTGGAGGAATTTATGTGATGATTCAAGCAAGTGATATCACAGCGCCAGGCTACTATTTTGTAGAAGAAGAGATGTGGAAATCGGCGTCCCTCGCGGGGGAAACAGACCATATGACTCTGGTGAGTTTCTTACGGAGAATAGACAGGAAGAGTGTAAAAGGATCAGTGGCTATAGAAGGGCTAGGGGGTGCCATGATTTTCATAGAACCATCAAGGCTTGCCAGGCTCATGCGAAGCATTCTTCAGGGTAAGGGAAACTATGTCTTGACCAGGAGAATATCTGCTGTGTTCGTCGTAAATCAGATCAGGAAAAACTATTATCATTACGTTTTCCAAGAGAAGGAAAAACTGAGACTAGAAGACATATTCGGTCGAGGTGTAGAGTCTCTGAAATCGACTGAGGATCTCCTCTTCTTCGCACATCCAACATCCATTTGATTCAGCTATATTTGATCACTGCGTGCGTCACTTGAGGATGCAAGACTCTTACGGCTAATCGTTCTTACATAATCAAGAACTTCATTTCTAAATCCACTTGTAAGCTTGGCGACCCCAGGTCTCGGAAACAGGAAGAGATCTCTTATTCCCCGCTCTGTTCTAAGCGAACTAAGCATCTTAGACGCTCCAAAAACAAAGAGGGCTGCCTGAGGGGAATTTTCGTGAATCAAATTTAGAAGATCCGCTTCTCCAGAGAATAGGCAGTCAAGATATTTCGATATAAGAGAAAACACATACACCCGGTAGACTTTCTTCTCTAAGATATTCTTGAAAGCACTGTGAATAATCTCCAATGACGGTTCTTTTCTAGTCAGACTTTGGTTGAACAGAATGCCATTCGAAGAAAGAGCAATTAGATCTGTTTGATTTCCAATCAATTCTTCGATGTCTTCTTTTAGACGCAAGATCGGAAGAAAAGACCTAGAGGCGGGATTGTCCGAGACTATGAGGATGTTCACGAACTCACCTTCCAGAAGATGAATACGCGCGCGGCTTGGTCATTAACAATCACCTCATGTAGCTGTACCGTAATTGGAACTCCTACAAAAGATTTGGGAAGGGAGCTCTCAATGCTTCACTGCGTGCGGCGTGTACTTGTTTACAGGCACCGCATTCAAATCGACAGGTTCAACATAGATGAGGATACGCTATTCTTGGTTCTGCGAAAGATATAAGCCACGCGCATTTCCTCTCGCCTACTTTGCCGTTCACGATTCAAACTTACGCGCGTGCGCATCTCATCTGTAGACCAGACTCCTCGGAGCAAACTCAGAAGTAGTAGTGGGGTTCCTGGACTCGTACACTACTACTTTCAAGCCGAAGAGGGTCAGGATGTTGTTGTGACTTGGTTCTAGCGGCGCTCACAACAACACGCAAGACGATCGACGTATGTTCCGTTGCGATTTTTCTCTCATCAACCCTGTGCCCGAGGCGTTGGATTTAACTCAA
>CAYFTD010000331.1:0-5504 GCA_964345915.1 uncultured archaeon | reverse complement strand
CGCATCGTGGACTGTGCAGTCTTCTGGGATGAGCTTCAGGAAGGAGATGACATCAGGCTTGGAGGTGTAGTACTCCCAATGATGTTTAAGCTTCATCCTGGTTTCTGGAGTGATTTGGTCTCTGACAAACTCCTCTATGACGTTACGTTCGAAGCGGGTGTAGACTGCAAGGTCAAGCTCTACCCACCTCAAGAGCGCGAACTGATCCTCAAAGCTCGCAATGAGCCTTCTCATCTTGTTTCTCAAATCTTCGGTGTCCTCTTTGGCAGACACTGCAGCGAGAGTCCATTCCCCAAACTCGACAACAATCTTATGATCCGTGCCCTCAAATGCACGTGCCCTCGAGCTGACCGATCGAGTCGCCTCATCGAAGAACGACGTCATCGCTACAAGAAAGGAAGACAGCAGGTCGGGGTCAAAGTCAGATTCCTCAAAGTCGTGATAATACATGCAGACTCCAGTGTCTCGTTTGATGATGTACACACTCTGAATCTGCATCTGTTTCTTTCCTCTCTTACCAAACGGCACTTCATTTAGTACAGTCTGCAATCCCTTTGGCGTGGCGGCTACAAACCTGGCTCTTTCCCATCTTGTGTTCAGGTGAAAGTGTAGGGTTCTGCCTCATAATTCACTAGGACTATAAGTAAATGAAATTGGTGTGGATGTATGGCTGAAGACCAGAGCGTCATGTGTCCAGTCTGCGAAGAGGGCAAACTAGACATTCAGTCGATTCTCTATAGTGTGCCCTACTTCAATGAACTCGCCATGTTCACAATGAAATGCCCGAAGTGCAACTTCAGCCACAACGATGTATTCTCGGCAGAGCAGAGACCTCCTATGAGATGGACTCTGAACGTTAGCGACGAGAAGGTCCTACAAACGCGAGTAGTGCGGTCCAGTTCGGGGACAATCAGATTGCCAGACTTCGGCATAGACATAGAGCCCGGTCCGGCGGCCGAGTCTTTCATCAGCAATGTGGAAGGTGTCTTGCAACGGACAATTCCAGTTGTTGAGAGTGCCATCAACTTCGCCGAAACCGACGAGGAAAGAGAGAAAGGACAGGAGGTCCTTGCTTTGCTTCGCAAGGCAGTGAGGGCAGAACTTCTTTTCACCATCATTGTGGAGGACCCTGCTGGAGTGAGCGGAATACTGCCCGACGACCTTACCCTTGTCAAACGTGATGAGCTGACTCGCGAGGAAGCTTCCCTACTCAAGGGTGCTCCTGTGTGGCTCGAGGTCGCCCGCGAGGACTACAAAGAGCGTAAGGGCTAAAAGGCCAGCAAATCGACTCCGAGCAGCATTGGGCCGGTAGATCAGCCTGGCAGATCGTCTGGCTTGCATCCAGGAGGTCGTGGGTTCAAATCCCACCCGGTCCACCATTTCTTCTCTGCTCTGTCCATAGAGATCAGTTGACCACGTATCCAGTTTCTTCCCAAGCCTCACGCATCACGGGATTACGTTTCAGAAAGGCATCTACAGTCCTCTTGGGGACTCGGTTCATTGGACAGGAGAAATTCAGACATCTGGGACAAATCTTGAGCCTTAGCACGGCTAACCAAGTCATTGCGCCAATGATGGCAAACACCAGGAAAATAAACTGCTGGCTGATAACCAGGAAAGGCATTGGGAACCCAACAAAGATGCCCAGCGCGATGATGAATTGAATCTTGTGAGAACGGGTCATCGGGCTTGGGTTATATGGCCAAGTTTTGTAGAGTCCATAGTTGGCGTAACAGTGGAGAATATGACCTTGTCCTCCATCCTCGGCATAGAAGGGACAATGACTGCAGAGAATCCTGTTCTCCCAGAGCTCAAAGAAGACTAACCAGTACGCAAAGTACGCGAGAATCCACCATCCCATACCTCCAAACCACATCCCCGCAATTGCTGGTATGAAGAACATGAAGGCACTTACACCGAACATCAGGGTGTCCTTTCTGCGAATCTCACAATTGACCTCATACTTCAGGGTACAATCACCGCACTCTTCCTTAGGTTTCCAAATGCAGATGTTATGAGGATTCTTCTCCACAGCCTGTTCTTCGCTTTTTGATTCCCCTGACATCATCTTCCGCCTTCAGCTTCACGCGAGGTCGTTTGTCTCTATCCAGTACAGCACTATTTGCTAGAGGCATGTTTCACGCCAGTGCAGATGCCTATTATCATAGAGCCACCATAAGAGTGATTTGGGAGCCGAATTCATCTCTGCCACAGTGAATAGGTTCTGCAGTGGGTGAAACTCGAATGACAGTGCACCAAATGGCCTCAACTGCCTTGAGATTCAACGAGAAAATCAATGCACGCGACCTTCTTGGACTGATCGAGCTCATGACCGAGGACCACACTTTCATAGACATTCCTGGTCGAGTTACAAAAGGCCGGGATGCGATGATGGCAAACTGGGCTAAGTTCTTCAAGGAGTACCCTGATTACCGGAACAACTTCACTGTAGTTGAGGTTAAGGGGAATCGCGTCATTATGATTGGCTTCTCGGAGTGTTCCTATGATCCATTAGATGGACCAGCCATCTGGACCGCGGAGATTAGGGATGGTCTGGTGGCCGAATGGCGCGTCTATGAAGACACAAATGACGTTCGTCAACAACTTGGCGTGGTGTAACTTCGACCCATGCCACACTGGCATTCCTGAGTGAGCCGGAGGAGTACGATTTGATGACAAGAGTCACACTCGCGTCAATCGAGAAAGCCAGAGGAAGGATATCCGGCGTTGTCAAGAATACCCCTCTTATTCGTTCCAGTTTTTTGAGTGAGCTATGCCAAGGAGAAGTCTATCTCAAGCTTGAGAACCAACAGGTCACAAACTCATTCAAGCTCCGAGGAGCTCTCAATCGAATGAGCTGTCTATCGGCCGAGGAACGGACCAGAGGCATTGTGACCGCGTCTACAGGGAACCATGCCTTGGGAGTCGCTTTCTCGTCAATGCATCTTGGTGTTCCTGCCAAGATCGTTGTTCCAAGCAACGTTTCAGACACGAAACTGAGTCGTCTTCGAGAATTCGAGGTTCAGGTGATTCAGGAAGGGGAGTTCGACGAGATAGAGCCACGAGCGCGAGATATCGCTGCTAAGGAGGGATTGATCTATGTGTCTCCATATAGCGATGTGGAAATCATCTCAGGACAGGGTACCATCGGACTAGAGATTCTCGAAGTACTTGACACTGTTGACTTGCTCACCGCTCCGGTTGGCGGCGGTGGCCTCATATCTGGTATTGCTGTCGCAATGAAGTCGAGAAGCCCCTCCACTGAGTTAGTAGGGGTTCAGGTCTTGGGAGTTTCAACCATGCATGATTCCTGGCAGGCTAGAAGAATCGTTCACCCCGAAGAGAGCGACACTCTGGCTGACGGGATTCTTGGAGGACTCGAAGACGGAGCGATGACCTTTGACATCATAATGAGTCATGTGGACAGATTTCATCTCGTTCGAGAGGAAACCGTGAAACTAGCCATCCGCTTGCTGTGGGAACATGAGCAGCAGACCGCTGAAGGTGCTGGCGCCATAACTATAGGCCCGATCCTCGAAGATCCAGAACGCTTCAGGGAGAAGACCGTGGTCGCCGTGATTAGCGGGGGCAACATTGAGGACGGCCTACATAGACGAATAGTATCTGAAGTAGACTAGCCCGAAGCTTGCGCCCAGTCCCAACTGGCTGCACGAAAACAACAAACAATCGTTTGGGCTAAAAAACCTATCATAAGGTAATCCTTAAGAGGAGCGTTCTTTGGCCCAAGGCTACTTCATACAATAGACTAGGCCGTTGACTATCATCCTCCCTAGGGAGAACGAAACGCCTAGACCTTCCAAATGGTGATTTGTGAGATGCAGTTGTTTGAAACCTTCAATAACATGCTATTTATCGAGAAAGCAATGATTGTGGCCGTAATCCTTGCGGCTATCGCCAGTCTCGTGTACGCATGGTGGCTCAGAAAGGGAGTACTTGTGCTCCCGAAAGGAACTGAGCAAATGCAGAAGGTATGGGAAGGTATCCGTGAGGGTGCACTTTCGTACCTCAACAGACAGTTGAGGTCAATTGTACCTATCTTGGCAGTCTTGTCTTTCCTTCTCTTTTTCACCGTATACGTGACAACGCCTGAACGTGGCACAGAGATTCTCTTCGGCGGAACCCCGGACGGAGGCAGATTCATTGTCGGACTGGGACGTTCGCTGGCCTTTGTGCTTGGTGCAAGCTTCTCACTGATAGTTGGGCAGCTTGGAATGAGAATCGCAGTGGAATCCAATATTCGGGTTGCTCAGGCAACACGCGAGGGTGAAGATAGGTACAATCGAGCCTTGACAATATCCTACCGTGGCGGTACATTCACGGGAATGCTGACTGATGGTTTGGGTTTGATGGGTGGTACTATCATCTTCATCATCTATGGTATCGCGGCTCCGGATGCTCTCTTAGGTTTCGGGCTTGGAGGTACGCTTCTGGCATTGTTCATGCGTGTAGGTGGAGGAATCTACACCAAGGCTGCTGATGTTGGTGCAGATCTTGTTGGGAAGGTTGAACAGGGTCTTCCAGAGGACGACCCCAGGAATGCAGCGGTCGTCGCAGACTTGGTTGGTGACAATGTTGGCGATTGTGCCGGAATGGCTGCTGACATCTTCGAATCATACGAAGTCACTATCGTATCTGCTTTAATCCTTGCAATCGTGCTTTATCTCGACACGGTGCAAGATGCTCTCTATCCTGTACTTCCTGGTGGCCTCCTGGCTGTTGTTGTTTTCCCGCTCTTTGTGAGAGCGGTTGGAGTCATATCATCAATGATTGGCACCTTCATGGTTCCTGTCTGGCCGAGGCTTCTGAGAAAACGGGAAGTATATGCCGAGAAGGCAATGTTCCTGTCCTATGAGGCATCCAGCGCATTCACGATTTTCATAACGATGCTCTTGTCTTGGTTCTACGTAGGAGACCTGAGATTTGGAATCCTGGTGGCCGTCGGTGTCCTGTTGGCAGTGTCGTTCAATCCTATCACTAGCTACTTCACGTCACTGAAGAAACCACCAGTGCAGGAAATAGTGAAGTCAGCAGATACTGGTCATGCAACATTCATCCTTTCAGGTCTTGTTGCCGGATACGAGTCAACTGTTGCAGCATTGGTTGTGATAGTGGCAACATTCGGGATTTCTGCCGCTCTGTTCTTACCTGTTGTTGCAGCTGCACTTGCACCGTGGTTCGTGCCCGGCATAGAAGGTATTGTGTGGACCCTTTATGGTATCGCATTGATTGGTATCGGCATGTTGTCACACACAGGCAACAATGTCGCGATGGACTCCTATGGACCTATCAGTGACAATGCAGCAGGAATCGGCGAACTGTCACCAGGTGACTTTGACGAGGGTGCCATGAAGACGATGGCTGAGCTCGACGCTGTAGGGAACACCACCAAAGCTATAACCAAGGGTGTCGCCATCGCCTCAGCTGTGATTGCGGCTGTGAGTCTCTTCGACAGCTATGTCATTATTGCACTTCGACCACTTCAC
>CAYFTD010000330.1:0-7235 GCA_964345915.1 uncultured archaeon | reverse complement strand
TCTCGTTCCATGACGTGGCACCAATGACAAGTGCTGTAGCCTATGGAAAGGAAGATTGTTTTGTCCTCGACTCTTGCCTTCTCGAACGCTTCTTCACCCCACGCATACCATTCCACTGGATTGTACGCGTGCTGTAAGAGATAGGGGCTCTTCTCGTGAACAAGTCGATTGGCAGTCTTGTTCTCAGCTTCAAGATTCATGGTATACACTCCTAACGAAAACACACACTGATTAGTGGTTAACAATGGTTAATTAAGTAATGGGTTGGTGACAGATCGAGCAGGCAGCCGCAGGACTTTATGTTCTATATTGGTTGATATACTAGACATCAGTAGAGGGTTCTTGGTCTATTAACCTCGTAACGAGGTCCCTCATTCTCAGAATCTGTTGACGTACCTTTTGAACGCCCTTGGGAGTGATCTCCACAATCCTTGCCGGTTTCAGTTCGATGAAGTGCCTGGTAGTCTTGATGAGTCCCATGTTCTCAAGTTTTTTCAGATGACTCGCAAGGTTGCCTGACGTCAGATCCAGCTTGCTCTTCAGTTGTGAGAATTGGGATCTATTTGCGAAGTACAGGTAGACTAGGATAGAGAGCCTTGCAGGGACCAGCGTTTCGCGATCTTCATTCACGAAGCCCGTGAGAACCTCAAGGAGGTCTCTCTCTCCAGCCAAGCCTACGCACGTCCATTACTCTCGAGGAGAAGTCTTTCCGCTGTTATGAGGGCATAGATGCCCAGCAAGTAGATTCCGCCGAGGTCCACCACAGCGACAATTGAGTACGCAAGCTCAGGAAAGACAACGATGGGGAGAATCGAGAGCAAGGTCACTGCCGCCCAAACGAGATGTTCTCGTGCAAATGCCCCAGAATCGTTCGCATCGCCTTTTGCGACTCTGTAGTTTCCGAAACTTCCCACAGTTACTGATGCCTGAATCGTTACCGGGAAGACCAGTATCATGTCCTGAGTGAACGTGACCAAAGAAGAAACTATGATTGCCATGACAATGATGACCCACATCGCAACAAACCATCTCTCCATTTCAGATTCCGGTTGCCGGTATGATCTTGTCAGAGGTCCAATAAGACGGAAGGCAATCAGCCACGTAATTCCCAGACTCGCGCCCACAAACAACAACCCATAGAGAGGATTCCATGGGCCACTGGGAAAGACGCTGATGAATCCTAGAAGAACCACCATCGCAAGAGAGATGCCTCCGCTGATGAGAATGTATGTGATTCCAGCTACTCTTCTTGACATTACTTGCGGATATCTATCAACAATGTCCGTCAAGGCGAGCAGCCTTCTTGCCTCCTGCAATGGGTCTTCGGAAGGGCTTGGTTCGCTGTCGCTGTTCTCTGGTTGAGTCATTTTCCCTCAATCCTTCTGACGTTATCATTAAGCGATTCAAGTTTCGTTTTAAGTATCAGCTATGATGGTCTGAGTCGACCCCTATCTTCCTTCACAAGTCCGCGCTGCTTCAGCATAGATACGTGGTGTTGGACCATCCATCTTTCGAAGAAAAGAAACACTGGACTTGCAATTGATGGGTAGATAATTGGATTGACAGTAATCTCTTCCAATGACGCTCCGCCTTCCACAATTGCCGAAAGCACTAGGTCCTCTCGCAAACCAAACTGACGAGAGTAAGCCTCGAGGGCAGTCCTGTACTCGCGTACTAAAGGTTCTTCCAGATGTCCACTAATCAGTGCGTCGTAACTTCCGTTCTGGATTCGGTTGATAGAATCCTTGAACTCGTCAATGGATGAGTTTGGATGGCCATAGAAAGGACCAAACTCTGTGCAGTCAATGTCAGCACCAAATAGAAGTCGATGCTCGAGGATTTCCAAACACATATGGTCAGGCAGATGGCCGGGAGTATACAGAACTTGGAGTGTGAGGTCGCCGACTGCGAGCTTGTCACCATCTCCCAGGACTTCATCTACCTGCCCAGCGTCTAGTGCACCATACATTCTCTCATTCACCAGTTCCTCCCAAAGCTTCCTGACAGATTGTCCAGGATGAAAACCGAGAAACTGTTTCATCTTCTCCTTCTCATTGAAGAGAGGAGCAGTAATCTCATTGGCCGCAATTCTACATTTGGAAAGCCTGTTTAGTCTGACAGCATGTGTGATATGATCCGGGTGAATGTGGCTGAGAATGACAGTGTCTATGTTTCTAAGCTCTAGGTCTTTATCCCGCAGAAGTCTTCGAAGGGCCTCAGTCGAGCAGCCTGGGTCAACGACAACCACTTCATCAGAAATGAGTACGAGAGAGTTGCAGCGTGGGAACGTGGCGCCTATGACCACAAAGATCTCAGGACTGACTTCAACATAGGACATCTAACTATTCCTCAACCTTCTGTGAATTGACACTCGCACCCAAATCGAGAGGCGCGTGATAGAACGTTGCAGTCGGACTGGCGGTCTTAAGTTTGTCTGTTTAATTTGTGTAGCTACCGTGCCTTGAACTTGAATTGTCTATCGTAGATGCGTTTGAGCTCCTCAAGTGTCGTTGCATCCTCAGGTCCTTTGTCATAGCGAGTGTTCACTATCCTCGCAAACCTCAAGGCCATCCCAGATTCATAGGTCGGGCTCTTTTGAATCTCTGAAGCTAAGACCTCAACGACTATCTCAGGCCTCACAGTGACAATGTGGCCTTTTTCTCCAGTCTTGATTGCCTGAAGCCTTGATGTCATTTCTTCGAATTCGGCGTCAGTAGGGCCCTTGAACGTCTTCCCAATCATGGCGAAGCCCCCAGTATCCTCGTTCCTTACAGCCAAGTGATAGTCAGAGAGCCATTTGCTTCTCCTTCCATGGCCCCATTCCGCCGCCACAACTACAAGATCCATGGTATCCAGAGTATGCTTGATCTTGAACCAATTCTTGCCTCGGACTCCGGGAACATAGGGTGAGTCAACTCTCTTGGCCATCAATCCTTCATGTCCAAGTTCTCTGCTTCTCTCAAAGAATTCAAGTGCGGCTGTAAGGTCTGACGTTGCTACTTCTTCTGCGATCAGGTCAGAGTCAGCTACGTCGTGGAGTTTCTTTCTTCTTTCAGTATATGAAGAATCAATGAATGACTCACCGTCTGCAAGCAGGACATCGAATACGTAGAGCCTGAGTGTCACCTCTTTTTTGGCGGTTTCTACATCTCGCGTTCTGCCGAACCTTCTCATGACTGTCTGAAATGGGAAAGGACGACCTTCACCGTCTACTGCAACGACTTCACAATCGAGTATGGCCTCCTTTGCTCTTACCTTTCTCTCTGCTATAGAAACGATATCGGGAAGACCTTCTGTTACGTCCTGCATTCTTCTGGAGTAGATTCTGATCTCTCTTCCTTCCTTGTGGATCTGCGCTCGAGCACCATCGAACTTCAATTCAAAGGAGTACTCATACTCGGAGTCCTGTAACAGATCCGCAACGCTATCAACCGGAGTTGCCAGCATCGGCCTAACTGGGTTGAACACCCTTGGTCTGAGCTTCTCGAGTGCCGTGCGACCTTCTATTGCCGAAAGATACGCAACCTGTCCCAAGTCGCCCGAAAGACTCCAAGCTCTCCGAATCAAATCCGAATCGATGCCAAACGCTCTTGCGACTCCTTCAGCTAGTAGACCCTTTGAGAGCCCAATTCTCATGTCATTGAGCACCAAAGCGACGATGTATCTTGCTTCTCTTGTCGAAGCCTCTCGAAGCATCTGCGCAATCAAGGACTCCTTCTTCTTCCTCGAGCCGCTGCCCTCAGCCTCAGCTATGTCATTGAAGCACTTCTCTACAGAAGATACCGTCAAAGAAGATGAGAACAATCCCGCCTGGCCGACGAGCCCCTCAGTTTCCAGAAGAGCCGCCACAGCTTCTCCCGTATCACCTTCGTAGAGCCGACCAAACTCCGCATCATTGAAGTCAGCAACCTGCTTCAGAGCTTGCTTCAGGCCCCTCCATGATACATTCAGGACTTTGGAGTCTATCTCCGAGAACACTGCGCCTCCGAGGAATCTCGTCGCGGCCTTGAGATCTTCTGGCTTCACTTGCTGTAAGAAGGATGCCACTAGGTCTATCTTTGCATTCCTTCCGCTGACTCGGGATATGTCATCCATGGTGCGCGCCAACTCGGCAAAGTCAGTCATATGCTCTCAGTGCACACTGTGAGCTTGTTTGCTATTAAGATTGAGATTCTCTGCTGGGTATTGACCGTACAATACGTGCGTTGTACACACGCTCTTGAATGAGTTAGCCCAGACAATCAGATGAGGACAATGGAAGGCAACGATTTCAAATGGCTGCTCAAAGGAAAACTGGTTCGTGATTTTAGAGGGTTTCCCCTAGGTCGAATCAAACAAGTATGGTATGACAAAGATAACGGTCCTCTTGTTGTAATAGAGAGGGGAGCAACTGACCATCGTCCTTTGACGTGGGAGGCTGTGCCACTTAAGGCGGTTGACAGAGTCGAAGATCACGTGAGACTGAAGCCGCCAGCCTTTGCAGAATAGAGAAGCGGAGAGAGTAGAGCTAATGCAACGCAGTTCATACAATCATCACAAGCCAGTCGTGGCAGGTATCGATTCGAGTAGTGACCATGATTCAATCAAGATCAACGTCTTCACTTCGGAGCAATGCGCCTTCTGTAACATTGCCCTTCAGATTGTGGAGGAGGCAGTTGGGCGTCTTGATTTCTATCAGCCGCATATTGAAGTTGTTGAAACTCCGGTTGAAAAGAGACCTCGCTTGACTGAGCGGCTCCAGATACTTGCAGTCCCTACGATAGTAGTTTCAGAGTCTAGAATCGTCGGTCTCCCGAGGATTGATGAACTGGAGCAACTGATACATCAAGAGATGTTCACCTCAAAACTGAGATGAGGAAAGGGTACTGAGATTCCAGTGTCCTCTATGAGAAGCTCAGCCCAAGAAGTAACCACGGGTTCTCCTTTGAGATAATCCGACTGGTTTCGACGTTGAGGTCAATGTCGTTCATGGCAGCCATCAGATACAAGTATTCGCTGTGATGCTCGGATCCAAAGACCAACTTCGGAACGCCAATGTCTTGGACTAGTGCATCGAGATAGACTCGAAGCGGCGATTCTACAATTCTCGCCAGAGTTACAGAAGTTTCAAGCCAGATGTTCTGGCGTTTTACCAGTGGGATAAGCTGAGGGAATCCGAAAATGCCTCCCATGTGCATTACAATGAACTTGCCGCTTGGGAACATCGTAGAGGCTTTATCAATGAATGAAAGGACGTCTGTTGTCATGACGTCCGTATGAATGTAGACAGGAAGATTTCTGTCCACAGCTTCGTTGATTAGAATCAAGGGGGCTGGGTCTTCAGTATGGTACAAACGATCATCCAAGACTAGGGCTACGCAGTCATTGTCAACATAATTAGCAAGGTTCTCGCGTGCCTTATCAATGGGCCGGGGCATGATTGTGCAGGCTGAGAAGATGCGATCTGGGTATATCGCACATGCCTCAAGACATACCTCATTCCCATTCGAAGGCTCAATTGGGGTGAGCACAGCCTTCTCAATCCCAAAAGCATCCATTCGACTGATCAACGTTTCCGTGTGGATTGCTACGTTGTCTGAATCGACCTGGTTCAGTGTATTTTGGTCTGCTCCCAGGTGCGTGTGGATGTCAGTCGTCATTGATGCTCACAGCCTGAATTCGGAGTTCGCATGATTGGTTTCTAGTAATACTCCCAGTGTTGAGAATCCGCGTAC
The DNA here is from genome assembly GCA_964345915.1 of uncultured archaeon. Classification (GTDB taxonomy): domain Archaea; phylum Asgardarchaeota; class Thorarchaeia; order Thorarchaeales; family Thorarchaeaceae; genus SMTZ1-83. The sequence continues at coordinate 1,521 of CAYFTD010000330.1, read as the reverse complement.
ATCAATAAAAGAAAAGTGTGTGTGGCCTGTCGCCGCAATAAAGGGCGTTGCCAAAGGCTTGAGTGCATTCCTCTTGTGTAGACTCTTGGACAAGAGAATTGATATCGGGCCCGTGACAAGACATTCTGGTACAACAGTAGTGTTCGACAACTATCGCGTGGAGGCAGATGGCTGATGAACGTTACTTGGGAGTATAGAAGCCCTCTTGCCCTTTCTCTTCGTCCTTTACAGAGTGAGTTCGTGTACGTATCCCTTATCCTGTTACTGATTGCTCCGATTGTTCTCTTGGCGGTCTTTGCATGGTTGTCTGACAGGAGATATCGAGCGAGCACTACCAGAAGTAGGGCCGTCGTGGGCTATGCATATCTCTTGGTTCTCTTCTTCTACCTACTCGTCGTGGTTCCTGACCCTTGGGTCAGAATCTATTGGACTGGAAGCACTTTCACTCAAATGATTGATTTGCTTCCATTCTTTGCTGCCGGAGGGGTTCTGGTTCTTCTAGATAGGCGCTCAGAAGAAGGTTATCGGTCCATTCTAGTGGTGCTTCTAGCAATCACGATCTTCATAGTACTAGGCGTGGCCACGGTCACACTCTATTTCTGAATCATCAGCTCTAAAAGGAGTATAGCATCTTTGAGACTGAATCCAATTGAATGAAGAGGAACAACAGTTAAGCCTTGAAAGAAGTCTTCTTCAGCTGGCTCACGACATCAACATTGACAAATTCATGCTCATGGAATACCTTGGGCCCATTGTGGACGGATGTTGTGCAGCCTTGAATGTGAGCTTGGAGAAGGCTCGAGAGCATCACAGACTGTCTGACTCTGAGTTCGAAGAATACATGAGCATGTCAGCCGGTTCTTACCGAAACATTTCGTTCTGTTTCAGAACTACCGACACCAATGAGGAGTACTCTCTAGCGTTTGATAGAGGGAGAGTAAGTGTTTTTGATGAGTGCGTGGAACCGGACGTAATTGTCACATCTAGCTTGGACCTTCTAACGAAGGTCTTGGATGCGGACCCCAACGTATCTGCCGCTGATTTGCTCGGTTCAGACTTGAAAGTGACAGCTGATGATTCCAGGGACATTGTCCAAGCCCTCGGTTTCCTGTGCTATCCGGCACTTCTTCGCGTTGCCCGTTCAGGAGTCGATCCATCATCACTGCTGTCGGAGGATGCTGATTCCATAATGGTGGCTGCGGCTTCAGACATGGTTACCAAGATAGTCCAGAAGTGGATAGACACGGTTGTCGAGGCCAGCGACGAGCTCTAGAAGTCCTCTAGGCGATTCCGTGGTACGGGAAGACCATTTCCTTCAGCCGGCGTATTATGCGGTCCAGGTCAAGTGCTACTTGTTCGCGTGGAAGATAGGCCTGCACAACCTGACTCTCATCTCTCATTCCCTCAGGAAAGCTATGGTAGCCACGACTGATGCATCTTTGTCGGAATGATTCAGGCAGCTCCTTCGGAACATCTTTACCTTGAATCGTAGCGAGAAACAATGACCACAAACGAGCTACG